>NZ_JBJQKY010000007.1:0-248843 GCF_046486595.1 Escherichia sp. WS3063 | reverse complement strand
GCGCGGTGGTCCCACCTGACCCCATGCCGAACTCAGAAGTGAAACGCCGTAGCGCCGATGGTAGTGTGGGGTCTCCCCATGCGAGAGTAGGGAACTGCCAGGCATCAAATTAAGCAGAAGGCCATCCGTCAGGATGGCCTTTTTGCATTGGTGCAGAAAAAAATGCCTGATGCGATGCTGCGCGTCTTATACTCCCACATATGCCAGATTCAGCAACGGATACGGTTTCCCCAACTTGCCTACTTCCATACGTGTCCTCCTTACCAGAAATTTATCCTTAAGCTCCTCAATAACCATTTTCCTGCTAACTAAATTCATGGTTAAGGTTGCATAATGATACGCAACAAATGTATAACATTTTTTTACCAAAAAAAATAAACAACAGCGACTGACAAAAGCATCGGATTACGGCAGGAGACATAATGGCATGGCTGAAAGTACTGTAACGGCAGACAGCAAACTGACAAGTAGTGATACTCGTCGCCGCATTTGGGCGATTGTGGGGGCCTCTTCAGGTAATCTGGTCGAGTGGTTCGATTTCTATGTCTACTCGTTCTGTTCACTCTACTTTGCCCACATCTTCTTCCCTTCCGGGAACACGACGACTCAACTACTACAAACAGCAGGTGTTTTTGCTGCGGGATTTCTGATGCGCCCAATAGGCGGTTGGCTATTTGGCCGCATAGCCGATAAACATGGTCGCAAAAAATCGATGCTATTATCGGTGTGTATGATGTGTTTCGGCTCACTGGTTATCGCCTGTTTGCCAGGCTACGAAACAATCGGTACCTGGGCTCCGGCATTATTGCTTCTTGCTCGTTTATTCCAGGGATTATCCGTTGGCGGAGAATATGGCACCAGCGCCACCTATATGAGTGAAGTTGCCGTTGAAGGGCGCAAAGGTTTTTACGCATCATTTCAGTATGTGACGTTGATCGGCGGGCAACTGCTAGCTCTACTGGTTGTCGTGGTTTTACAACACACCATGGAAGACGCTGCACTCAGAGAGTGGGGATGGCGTATTCCTTTCGCGTTAGGAGCTGTGTTAGCTGTTGTGGCGTTGTGGTTACGTCGTCAGTTAGATGAAACTTCACAACAAGAAACGCGCGCTTTAAAAGAAGCTGGATCTCTGAAAGGATTATGGCGCAATCGCCGTGCATTCATCATGGTTCTCGGTTTTACCGCTGCGGGCTCCCTTTGTTTCTATACCTTCACCACTTATATGCAGAAGTATCTGGTAAATACTGCGGGAATGCATGCCAACGTGGCGAGTGGCATTATGACTGCCGCATTGTTTGTATTCATGCTTATTCAACCACTCATTGGCGCGCTGTCGGATAAGATTGGTCGCCGTACCTCAATGTTATGTTTCGGTTCGCTGGCAGCCATTTTTACCGTTCCTATTCTCTCAGCATTGCAGAACGTTTCCTCGCCTTATGCCGCTTTTGGTCTGGTGATGTGCGCCCTGCTGATAGTGAGTTTTTATACTTCAATCAGTGGAATACTGAAGGCTGAGATGTTCCCGGCACAGGTTCGCGCATTAGGCGTTGGTCTGTCATATGCGGTCGCCAATGCTATATTTGGTGGGTCGGCGGAGTACGTAGCGTTGTCGCTGAAATCAATAGGAATGGAAACAGCCTTCTTCTGGTATGTGACCTTGATGGCCGTGGTGGCGTTTCTGGTTTCACTAACATTGCACCGTAAAGGAAAAGGGATGCGGCTTTAGTGACGAGTCAGTTGCCAGACGGTATAGCCGGTGCTTGCACCGGCGACATCCCAGGCCAAATCCTTCCAGCTCCAGCCGCTCCCTTCGGGGCTGCTATCCCAAAGCTCTTTTGACGCCCCCAGACTGACAGAGAACATCAATCCAAACATGGCACTGCGATCCCGGCTCATCCCCTGATGCTGTGCATATTCATTTCCGGCGGCGGAAAGCATCGCCGAGGCGATAAAGTGTTGAGCTTTATCCTGCCCGCTCCAGCTATCGTTAGCCATATGGCTGCATCCAGAAAGTAACAATAGCGAGCAGACAAAAAGAATACGCAAAACGTGGCCTCCAAAAAACAAACCCCGTACAGGACGGGGTTGTGATTACAGGATGCGGCTAATTAATCGGTCGATGCGGATACGGCGCAAACGACGGATGAGTTTACGAACCTTCACCGGATAATCGGCAATACTTTGCAGATCGCGATAGTGCTTAACGATGGTGGTATGCTCGCGGATCAGCTCCAGTTCTTTCTCTCGCTGTGGCGCAAGCTCCAGTTGCGGATCGTGGATCAAAATGGCGTTTTCCAGATCCAGACGCCAGGCGCGTGGATTCAGGTTATTACCGGTGATCAACATCCACTTATCATCAACCCACATCCCTTTCAGGTGATAGGTGTTGTCGTCATCTTTCCATAACCGAACCACTAACTGGTCAGTGTTGACGTAATACTGTAAACGGCTCAGGAAACGACGCAGATTGATCTCATAGAGATAAGGCAATGCGCCAATTATCTTGAAAGGTTCATCTTCCGGAATGTAGAAGTCATTCGCGGTTTTATCACCAACAATAATTTCGACCTTTTTCCCTTCGCGCAGCAACTGGATGATATTGCGCACAAGGATTGCTGGTAGGTTGAAGTAAGGTGTGCAGATGGTTAGTTTCTGCTCGGCACAAGGCATAAGATGGAAAATAGTCTTGTTCAACAGACTCGATTTCCCCAGCCCCACTAGCGGCGTTACGGAAAGCTGATCGTTGTCGGCATCGCCCTGGAAATGATAAGCGGCATCACGCAGCTCCTGGCGGAACAGGCGAATGTCGTTCTTGATTTCCGGGCTTTTTGGCCGATTAACATCATCCAGACGATTAACGCCGCGGCCATTCATAATATTCTGTGTAACCCATTCAAACATAATGTCTGACATCTTACGGTTACGGATCAGATGATAACGGTCGTAGCGATATTTATCGTGCTGATGCAGGTAAACATCGTTCAGGCTGGCACCGCTATAAAGTACGCTATCGTCGATGATAAAGCCTTTAAAGTGCAGAACACCAAGGGCTTCACGGGTATTGATTGGAACGCCATAAACCGGAACATCTACGCCCGGATTTTCCTGCGCCATGCGGCAGTACCAGTCAGCGTTAGTGTTAGATGCCGCAGCGCCAATGCGTCCACGTTGTGCACGATGCCAGTCGACCAGCACCCGTACATCCAGTTCCGGACGCTGCCTTTTAGCCTCATACAACGCGTTCAGAATGCCTTTGCCACCGTCATCCTGTTCGAGATACAGGGCGACAATGCAAATGCGCTGCTTCGCGCTGGCTATTTTTTCCAGCAGCGTCTCCCGGAAGTCGGCGGGAGCGTAAAAGAAATCGACATCATCAACTGATTGAGAAATCTTGGGTAGTTGGGCAAGGTGTTGTTGATGTTTATTACGCTTAAATTTTGACAACATCACAGTGCATTTCTTCTCTGTTCATTGAAGGGTCCTCTGTGCAATGCAGACGACATAAGCGGGCAATAATAACACCAGTCCCGATTAAGTGGTCAACATTTCCAGTACCTTACTCATGATTCCTCGCGCTGGGCAAGATTTAGCGTAAGCCCAACGATCCCCTCTTCGAGCTGGATATCAACGTTAAACCCGAGCTTGCGGGCCAGCGCCACCATGCCACGATTGTTTGGCATCGTAATACCATTCAGACGTTGCAGTCCGTGATCTCGCGTATAGGTAATCAACTTTTCCATTAAGCGTCGACCTAAGCCTAACCCTTTGAGATCCGAGCGAACCAGCACGGCAAATTCGGCATCGATGTTATCAGGGTCGGAGATCGCACGTGTGACGCCGAGGATCTCTTCCGTTTGATCAATTCGTCGTACCGCTACAAATGCCATTTCCCGATCGTAGTCGATCTGCGTCATGTTGGCTAAATCTTCATGGGTAAATTCGTTGATCTCGCTAAAGTAGCGGTAATAAAGATCTTCTTTGGTGACTCGCGAAATGAATTGCTGAAGTTGTGGCTCATCTTCTGGCAAAATCGGGCGGAATAAGCAGCGTTCACCGTTTTTCAATTCTACCCACTCTTCCAGCTGATGCGGATAAGGGCGCACTGCCAGCCGACTCTCGTTATCGCCTTCAAACGGCGCGATATCCAGCGTGACATCCAGCGCGGTAAATTCACTGCCAGAAGCCAGCAAAGGATGAATATCCAGCCGTTGAATTTCCGGACAATCGACAATCAAGTTGGAAACCTGTACCAGAAGCTGGCTCAAGCCTGCAACATCCAAGGGGCGTAGCGCACTGCGCGCACGAATCTTTTTACTTTTGATCCCCTGAATAACCAGATAGCGGGCCAGGTTCATGTTCAGCGGAGGTAACGCGACGACGGCTTGATCTTCAGGACGCCACTCCACACCGCCTTCGCCCAGCATGATCAACGGCCCGAAAACCGGATCGTACTCAACCACAACCCGCAACTCCTGAGCGCCAGCACGGTTAGCCATACTTTGCACCAACAGGCCGTGGACCCGCGCCTGCGGCCAGGCCATTTTTACGCGATCGAAAATAGCGTTTGCCGCTTGCTGGACTTCATTGGCTGTACGCAGGTACAGCATGACGCCCTGAACTTCCGATTTATGTGGAATATCCGGCGAACGCAATTTCAGCGCCACCGGATAACCAATCTGTTCGGCAATATGCACCGCTTCGGTGCTATCGCCGGCAATCCAGGTGGGGAGCGTGTTCATGCCATATGCTTGCAGGATGGGCTGAACTTCATGGGTATCGAGTGACGTTGCTCCTTCGGCAATCGCCTGTTGCAACAGAAGATGCGCTTCTGCGGTATTGGAGGTCAGATTGCTGGGCAACGCCGGCGTTTCGCGTAGTTGCTTCTGATTACGCCGGTACTCCACCATATGCATAAAAGCAGTGATGGTTCCTTCCGGGGTACGGTAGGTCGGCAGCCCGGCTTCGCTGAATAATCGTCGTGCCTCTTGCGAGGAATGTTCGCCACACCAGTTCGTCAGCAGAGAAACATACTTGCTGCGGGGATGATGCTTTACCGCTTCAATTAATACTTGCGCGCTTTCTGTTGCGGGAGCAGCGGCGCTGGGCGAATGAATAACCATCAGCGCGTCAAAATCCTGGCTGTGGAGCAGAATGTCCAGCGTTTTGACATAATGCTCGCTGCTGGCGTCATCGCGCAGATCGAGCGGGTTAGAGATTGCCACATGCCCTGGCAGTGCATCGCGCAGTTTCTGGCAGGTTTCTTCGCTTAGCGTTGCCAGCTTGCCATTACGTGACCATAAGGCATCCAGCGCCAGCGCGGCAGGCGCAGCACCGTTGCTGATAATCATCAATCGGTCGCCACGCAGCGGGCGCATATGGCTAAGGGTTTCCACCGCCGAAAACAGTTCGTGGGTGTCCTGTACCCGCAACAAACCGGCACGCTGAATAGCTGCATCCCACGCCGGATCCATTCCTGCCGTGGTGTTCAACAGACGTTGAGCCGCCGGGCTACGTCCGCTTTTAATCACCAGAATCGGTTTATTGCGCGAGGCACTACGGGCCGCCGAAACAAAGCGTCGCGCGTCGCTTAACTGTTCGAGATAGAGCAGGATGGCGCTGGTTTTACTGTCGCGTGCCAGATAGTCGAGCAATTCATCAACGTCGATATCCAGGCTGTCGCCGAGCGCAATAAAGTAGGAAAAGCCCATCTCACGCTGTTGCGCCCAGTCGAGGATGGTGTTGGAGACAGCAGCCGATTGCGAAATAAACGCCAGCTTGCCGCGTTTAATCGGCACAGGTGAAAAGCTGGCATTCAGACCTTGCCAGGGAGCCAGTAAACCCAGACTGTTTGGTCCTAGCAGGCGCATGTTATGGCGCAGGGAGCAGGCGCGGAGATCTTCGTGTTGCGATGCCGGGGCGGAAAGAATAATGCAGGTTTTACAGCCTTTCTCGCCGAGCTCTTCCAGAAGAGCAAGATTACGGCTGGCATTGGTACATAAAACCGCAAGGTCGGGTGTAAAGGGCAAGCTGGCAATATCCGGCCAGGCCAACACACCCAACACTGCTTTCCAGGCAGGCGTCACCGGGAGTACCGGTCCGTTAAAGCCTCCCGCCAGCAGGTTACGCATCATCAGGTAACCTGCACGATTGGGTTTCATCGATGCGCCAATTACCGCAATCGATTTTGGTCGCAGTAGTGCTTCCAGTCCTCGCTGACTCATACCGGTCTCCCGCAGAAGTGACCGAATGATTTTAAACGCTTTCTAACTGTTCTGCTGTGATGCTACCCAGATGTTGCGTTTTTCCTGCCAGATAGCGTGTTTTAAAGCGGGTAAAATGCTCGCCTAACCCTGCCGCCGCCCCGGTATCGCCGACCATATCTAACAGTGCGATGGCTACCTCGGCAGTACAATATTGGCCTTCAGCCTGGGCTTCACGCAGGCGATAGGCAGAAAGCCGGGAAAGATCGACGGAAATGACGGGAAGATTATCCAGATACGGACTTTTACGAAACATCTTGCGAGCTTCCGGCCAGGTACCATCGAGCATGATAAATAGCGGAGGCTTACCGGCAGGTGGTGTGAAGATCACTTCCCGTTGCTCATCAGCATACGAGGCGGGAAAGACCACCATTGGCTGATAGTCCGGGTTTTGTACCAGATCCAGCAAATCTAGCGAGGGTTCGGTACGCGACCATTGAAACGCAACGGTATCAGGCAAAATATCAGCAATCAGACGCCCGGTATTACTGGGCTTCATTGGCTCGGTGTCGAACATCAGCAAACAGAAGCGACTTTTTGCTTGTGCTGGGGTAATTGTCGAACAGAGACATAATTTCTCTGGCAAAAGACAGCGTTGGCAGCGACGAACGCGATTACCGCGGGCAAGAAAAGGACGTGTTGCGCGCGCAATACGCTCGGCGCGTAACTGGAGAACAGCGTTTTCGGTCATAAGAGAGCGTCGAAAAAACGCCATTGTCGCAGAGGAGAAAACGGGGCACAAGATGCGCCCCGGTAAGATTAAAGAGATTCGTTCAGCCAGCTATCAAACGGCGCTTTCGGTACTGCGCCATTAAGCATGTCGACAACCTGACCGTTTTTGAAAATCATGATCGTCGGTATACTACGAATTCCAAAGCGACTGCTCAATTCACGTTCAGCTTCGGTATTCACTTTCACAAAGCGCACTTTACCGCTACGCTCTTGTGCGACATCTTCAAAAATTGGTGCGAAATTACGGCAGGGGCCGCACCACGGTGCCCAGAAGTCGATCACCACAGGTAGATCATCTTTCAGCAATTTGTCGAGCGTTTCACCGGTCGCATTAATCACCTCTCCGTCAAACAAGTCGTGACCGCAGCGTCCGCACTTTGCCGCATCTTCGATCCGATCGTCGGGAATGCGATTGATGGCCTGACAATGGGTACAAACGGTATTCATAACTAACCTCGGGATGAGTAAGGAGACTTATCGGCAACGACGCCGGTATGTTTCTAATATGTTACATATTATCGGGGACATTGTTCCAGACAACAATCTGTTTTATTCAATGGGTATGATAGACACAGGCTTTGGAACGAAATCATGGCGAACCGCGCGGACTTCGGGTAATCTGCGCGCTTCGCGCAGCGCTGGTGGAGAAAAGCATGAACGATGAAATGAAAGGTAAAAGCGGCAAGGTCAAAGTGATGTATGTCCGCAGTGATGATGATTCTGATAAACGTACCCACAACCCGCGTACCGGGAAAGGGGGCGGGCGTCCAGGAAAATCTCGTGCTGACGGTGGCCGTCGCCCCGCCCGCGATGACAAACAGAGTCAGCCCCGTGACCGCAAGTGGGAAGATTCGCCGTGGCGCACGGTTTCCCGCGCGCCGGGTGATGAGACGCCGGAAAAGGCCGATCACGGTGGCATCAGTGGTAAAAGTTTTATTGATCCGGAAGTTTTGCGTCGTCAGCGTGCGGAAGAAACCCGCGTCTACGGAGAAAACGCCTGTCAGGCACTGTTCCAGAGCCGTCCGGAAGCGATTGTTCGCGCCTGGTTTATCCAGAGCGTAACGCCACGTTTTAAAGAAGCCTTGCGCTGGATGGCGGCAAACCGCAAAGCGTACCATGTGGTGGATGAAGCGGAACTGACAAAAGCGTCAGGCACGGAACATCACGGCGGCGTTTGCTTCCTGATCAAAAAGCGTAACGGTACAACCGTGCAGCAGTGGGTAAGCCAGGCTGGCGCGCAGGATTGTGTACTGGCCCTGGAAAACGAATCTAACCCGCATAACCTGGGCGGCATGATGCGTAGCTGTGCGCACTTCGGCGTGAAAGGTGTTGTGGTGCAGGATGCAGCACTGCTGGAGTCTGGGGCGGCTATCCGTACCGCAGAAGGCGGCGCAGAGCACGTTCAGCCGATTACTGGCGACAACATTGTTAACGTGCTGGATGATTTCCGTCAGGCGGGTTACACCGTAGTGACAACTTCCAGCGAGCAGGGTAAACCGCTGTTCAAAACCAGTCTGCCAGCGAAAATGGTACTGGTGCTGGGTCAGGAATATGAAGGGTTACCGGATGCCGCACGCGATCCGAACGATCTGCGCGTGAAGATTGATGGTACTGGCAACGTTGCCGGGCTGAATATCTCTGTCGCAACCGGCGTTCTTCTTGGCGAATGGTGGCGTCAGAATAAAGCCTGATAAATCAGCCGGGTGGCAACTCTGCCATCCGGCATTTTCCCGCAAATTTACTCACTCTCTGCCGGTAATACTGGCATCCAGTCAATCGGCGTCTCGCCACGTTGTTCCAGCCACTGATTTGCCAGCACAAAATGGTTGCAGCCAAAGAATCCACGATGCGCCGAAAGCGGCGACGGATGCGGTGCTTTCAGTACATGATGGCGTTGCTTATCTATAATCGCCCCTTTCTTTTGCGCATGCGATCCCCACAACAAAAACACCACGCCTTCGCGATGCTGGTTAATCAGGCTGATCACTTTATCGGTGAAGGTTTCCCAGCCGAGGCTGGCGTGGGAATGCGCCTGACCTGCGCGTACCGTCAACACAGTATTGAGTAGCAGAACGCCCTGACGCGCCCAGCTTTCAAGATAACCATGATTAGGGCGGGTGAAACCGGGAATAGTATTTTCCAGCTCTTTATACATATTCAGCAGTGACGGCGGTGTCGCAATGCCGGGGCGAACGGAAAATGCCAGACCATGCGCCTGTCCCGGTCCGTGATAAGGATCCTGGCCGAGAATCACCACTTTAACGTCACCCAACTCTGTAAAGCGGAACGCGTTAAAGACATCCTTTTGTGGCGGATAGATAGTGACGCCGGACTGCCGCTCGCTGGCGACGGTCTGAAGGGTATTAAGAAAATAGGGTTGCTGCTTCTCTTCAGCCAGCACATCATGCCAGGTTAATTCGTTAGCCATCTCGCTCTCCTGCGAATCTTCAATCCGCCTAGCTTAACTGCTTCTTTCTACAGAACAAAATCATGCTCATTTTTTAGACTTAAACGAGTGCAAAAAAATGTAAATTGGTAAAATTTCACACCTGCATAAGTTGATGTAAAACAATAAAATCCATTTGCAACCATACTTGATGTGTGGTTTTTGTTGATTTAAATCAAAGATTCAAGGGTGTTTGAGGAGTATATATACACTCAAGCAACAATGGTTTTACCAATTGGCCGCGACAGGCTGAACAAATCAAATAATTTTGCCGGGGAGGCATCACATGATTACAGGTATCCAGATTACTAAAGCCGCTAATGACGATCTGCTGAACTCTTTCTGGCTGCTGGACAGCGAAAAAGGCGAAGCGCGTTGCATCGTTGCGAAAGCAGGTTTTGCAGAAGACGAAGTGGTTGCAGTAAGCAAACTGGGTGACATTGAGTACCGTGAAGTTCCAGTAGAAGTGAAACCAGAAGTTCGCGTTGAAGGTGGTCAACACCTGAACGTAAACGTTCTGCGTCGTGAAACTCTGGAAGATGCAGTTAAGCATCCGGAAAAATATCCGCAGCTGACCATCCGTGTATCCGGTTATGCAGTTCGCTTTAACTCTCTGACTCCGGAACAGCAGCGCGACGTTATCGCTCGTACCTTTACTGAAAGCCTGTAAGGCTTAAGTAGCAAGTTACTAAGCGGAAGAGGGCGACCTCTTCCGCTTTTTTCATTAATAGAAAATGCGTACCGCGCAATAGACCAGCAGCAGCGCGAGCACGATATTTAACTGGCGACCATACTGGCGAAACAATCGCTGAAACAGGTGCCCCGCCAGCGCCCAGCACACATTGCCAAACGTCCCAATCATCGCCAGCAAAACGCTGACGCCAATTATCCAGCTTAGCGCCTGCGTTTGCGGCAGGACAAACGTCGACAGTGCTGTAATGCCATACAAAATGATTTTGACGTTCACAAACTGCAAAGCAAAGCTGGCCCAAAAACTGATTGGTTTTGTCTGAAGCCCATCTTCCTTTGTTGGACTGGTAGCGATTTTCCACGCCAGCCAGACAATATATGCCGCCCCCGCCCAACTCAACAGATGCACTGCTGCCGGGTCGATAACAGCCAGTGAAAACGAAATTCCCGCGCATAGCAACATGACGATTAAAAATCCCAGACTCATCCCTGCCAGCACGCGAGTACTCTGACGAAATCCGTGCGTTGTAGCTGAGCTAAGGGCGAGAATATTGTTCGGTCCTGGCGTCATGGCGGTAATCAGGGTGTAAGTCCAAAAAGCACTTAAAAGGGTCGGTGTCACTTGTTATCTCCTCTGTTTTGGTAGACAGTACCCGACACGGAACATTTAAAAAAATGAATGTTTTTACATTCTAAATTCGATATTTTCGATAGGTTTGGGGTTATGGATCTGCGCCGTTTTATTACACTTAAAACCGTGGTGGAAGAGGGTTCCTTTTTGCGAGCTTCGCAAAAATTGTGCTGTACACAATCGACGGTGACTTTTCATATTCAGCAGCTTGAGCAGGAGTTCTCGGTACAATTGTTTGAGAAAATTGGCCGACGGATGTGCCTCACTCGCGAAGGCAAAAAGTTGCTGCCGCACATCTATGAACTCACCAGAGTGATGGATACGCTTCGTGAGGCTGCGAAAAAAGAGTCGGATCCGGACGGGGAACTACGCGTTGTTTCAGGCGAAACGTTGCTCTCTTACCGAATGCCGCAGGTGTTGCAGCGTTTTCGGCAACGCGCTCCAAAAGTGCGTTTATCGTTGCAGTCGCTGAACTGTTACGTGATCCGTGATGCGCTACTGAATGATGAGGCCGATGTCGGGGTTTTTTATCGCGTAGGGAATGATAATGCTCTGAACCGGCAAGAGTTGGGTGAACAATCGCTGGTGCTGGTGGCTTCACCGCAAATTGCAGATGTCGATTTTACTGAGCCGGGAAGACATAACGCCTGTAGTTTTATTATCAATGAACCGCAATGTGTCTTCCGCCAGATATTTGAGAGCACGCTGCGCCAGCGACGGATCACGGTGGAAAACACCATTGAGCTTATAAGTATCGAAAGCATCAAGCGTTGTGTCGCGGCAAATATCGGGGTCAGTTACCTGCCGCGCTTTACAGTGGCAAATGAACTTGCGAGTGGCGAATTAATCGAATTGCCTTTTGGCGAACAGTCGCAGACGATTACGGCAATGTGCGCTCACCATGCCGGAAAAGCGGTTAGCCCGGCGATGCACATTTTTATTCAGTGTGTTGAAGAGTGTTTTTTGCCGGGATAAAAATAATGCCGGGCTTAAACCCGGCATTGAGATTACTCTTCTGTCGTTTGCGGTGGCACGCCCGTTCCGCTCGGTTTACGGCGCTTACCAATATTTTTGGTGTCGCGATGGCGTTTTTTCACCCGCGGCTTATCTTTCTCTTTAGCTTTTTTCTTCTCGGCGCGTTTAGCCAGTACTTTCTTCGATGGCTTGCCGGTCTGCTTCTCGCTTGGCGCACGCGTTTTCGGGCGTAACTCATCAATTACACGAGCTTTAATTGGCTCTTCAATATAGCGACCAACTTTGCCCAGCAGCAGATGGTCATGGGCTTCTACCAGCGAAATTGCGGTGCCTTTACGACCGGCGCGCGCGGTACGTCCGATACGGTGCAAATAAGTATCGCCACTGCGCGGCATATCGAAGTTAAAGACGTGGCTGACGTCAGGAATGTCGATACCGCGTGCAGCAACGTCGGTGGCAACCAGTACGTTTACGCGACCTTCGGTCAAACGCTTGATCGCTTCGTTACGCTTGCCCTGTACCATCTCACCTTCGAGATAGCAGTTGTTGATGCCCGCTTCGCGCAGCCAGTTTGCCAGCTCATGCACACGCTCACGCTTACGCACAAACACAATTGAGCGGGTCGCTTCCGGCTGTTTTAACAGATGCACCAGCAACGCGGTTTTATGCTCAAGATCATCGGCGCGGTAATACCACTGATGAATTTTTTTGCGCTCACGGGTGGACGGATTGGCAGAAACCTCCACCGGATCTTCCAGCAGACGCTCGGCAAAATCCTGAATCGCATCACCTTCCAGCGTTGCTGAAAAGAGCAGGGTCTGTTTACGCCAGCGCGTTTCGCCAGCAATATGTTCGATATCCTGGGCGAAGCCCATATCCAGCATACGGTCTGCTTCGTCGAGGATCAGCGTTTCAACCGCGCGGCAATCGAAGTTCTCTTCTTTTATGTATTGCAGCAGACGTCCGGTCGTAGCGACCACAATGTCCTGGTTTTCGCTGAACACTTCTGCGTGGTTCATATAGGCCACGCCGCCGGTGATGGTGGCAATATCCAGATGCGTATGTTTCGCCAGTTCGCGGGCATGATCGGCCACCTGCATCGCCAGTTCGCGAGTCGGGGTGAGGATCAAAATACGCGGCGGACCGGATTTCTTACGTGGGAAATCGAGCAGGTGCTGCAACGCTGGCAGCAGATACGCCGCCGTTTTACCGGTGCCTGTCGGCGCAGAACCGAGTACATCACGGCCATCGAGCGCAGGCGGAATGGCGGCAGCCTGAATGGCGGTCGGGCGAGTGAAACCTTTATCCTGGAGGGCTTCCAGCAGGCTTTCGTCGAGTTCAAGTTCGGAAAAAGTCGTTACAGTCATGTTCTACCTCTGTGTGGGGCGCTGATTATAGACGTTACGGCTGCAATCTTCATCTGTTTGTATGGATATCGCTTCTCGGGTATTGTTCTCACCCGGTGCTATCGCCGTTTTTCCTGCAAGGTTTTATTTTCATGTCACAGTCTACATCCGTGTTTCGTCGTAATGGATTTACTTTTAAACAGTTTTTTGTTGCTCACGATCGCTGTGCGATGAAAGTGGGAACGGATGGCATTTTGCTGGGCGCATGGGCACCGGTGGCTGGGGTAAAACGTTGCCTTGATATCGGCGCGGGTAGCGGGTTGCTGGCATTAATGCTGGCGCAGCGAACCGATGACAGCGTAATGATTGATGCAGTTGAACTGGAAAGTGAAGCTGCCGCGCAGGCGCAGGAAAATATCAACCAGTCCCCGTGGGCAGAGCGGATTAACGTCCATACGGCGGATATTCAGCAGTGGATCACACAGCAGACAGTACGCTTCGATTTAATCATCAGTAACCCACCTTACTATCAGCAGGGAGTAGAGTGCTCGACACCTCAACGGGAACAGGCTCGCTATACCACTACGCTTGATCACCCATCGTTGCTGACCTGTGCTGCGGAGTGCATTACCGAAGAGGGATTTTTCTGCGTGGTGCTGCCAGAGCAGATTGGTAATGGTTTTACTGAACTGGCATTAAGTATGGGCTGGCATTTACGTTTGCGGACGGATGTGGCGGAAAACGAAGCGCGACTGCCGCATCGGGTGCTGCTGGCATTCTCCCCGCAGGCGGGAGAATGCTTTAGCGATCGCTTAGTCATTCGTGGGCCAGACCAGAACTATTCCGAAGCGTATACGGCGCTGACCCAGGCTTTTTATCTGTTTATGTAATGATTGCCGGGGGAAAGGATCGATGGACCGGAATGCGTGAGTAGTTCCGGATAATCCAGCGTGAAATGCAACCCCCGACTCTCCTTGCGCATCATCGCACAGCGAACAATCAACTCGGCAACCTGTACCAGATTACGCAGCTCCAGCAAATTATTTGAGACGCGGAAATGGGCGTAATATTCGTCTATTTCTTGTTGGAGCATGGTTATCCGCCGCAGGGCGCGTTCCAGGCGCTTCGTTGTGCGCACAATGCCAACGTAATCCCACATAAACAGACGTAGCTCGTGCCAGTTATGTTGAATCACCACCCGTTCGTCAGGGTTCTCAACACGGCTTTCATCCCACGGCGGTAACGTACTGACGTCGTGGGCATAAGGCATACGCCTGGTAATATCCTCCGCCGCTGACCAGCCGTAAACCAGACACTCCAGTAATGAATTCGAGGCCATGCGGTTAGCGCCGTGTAAGCCGGTATAACTCACTTCGCCAATGGCGTACAAACCTTCGACGTCCGTACGCCCATGATCATCCACCATTACACCACCGCAAGTATAGTGTGCAGCAGGCACAATCGGCACAGGGCCTTTCGTGAGATCAATCCCCAGTCCCAATAACTTTTCATAAATCATCGGGAAATGCTGGCGAATAAAATCGGCGGGCTTATGGCTGATATCGAGGAACATACAATCTGCGCCGAGGCGTTTCATTTCGTGATCAATAGCACGGGCGACAATATCGCGCGGAGCCAGTTCGCCGCGTTCGTCAAAATCAGGCATGAAACGCGTGCCATCCGGGCGCTTGAGATAAGCGCCTTCGCCGCGCAGTGCTTCTGTTAACAGGAAATTGCGTGCCTGTGGGTGATACAGCGCGGTAGGGTGGAACTGATTAAATTCGAGATTGGCGACCCGGCAGCCCGCGCGCCACGCCATAGCAATACCATCGCCAGAAGAAATATCCGGATTGGTAGTGTACTGGTAAACTTTTGACGCACCGCCGGTTGCCAGTACCACTGCTTTTGCGTGGCAGGTTTCCACCGTTTCTTTATTTCGGTTCCATACCCACGCGCCAACAACCCGTCGCGTGCCCGGCAGGCCAATTTTGTCAGAAACAATCAGATCAACCGCGTTGCTGCGCTCCAACACGCGAATATTCGGATGGTTCTGCGCCTTGCCCACCAGCGTGGTTTCTACTTCTCTACCGGTGGCGTCGGCGGCATGAAGAATACGACGGTGACTATGTCCACCTTCACGAGTCAGATGGTAGCTTTCTTCGCCATTCGGCTGAACGTGGGTATCAAACAGCACCCCCTGGTCGATTAGCCATTGCACACAGGATCGTGCATTGCTGGCGACAAATTCAACTGCATGGCGATCGCAAATACCAGCCCCGGCAATCAATGTGTCTTCCACATGCGAGTCAATGCTGTCAGTCTCATCAAACACGGCGGCTATACCGCCCTGGGCATAAAATGTTGAACCTTCCGTTACCGGGCCTTTACTTAGAACGATGACCTGATGCTGGTCAGCCAGGCGTAGCGCCAGTGAAAGTCCAGCTGCGCCGCTACCGATAATCAACACGTCACATGAATGTTCAGGGAGAGTATTCATTTTCTTTGTTTAATTTACTAAACATGGTTTGGTCAGCATAGCATCATGTTGTGCGAATAAACACCTGCTATTTTAATATTTGTTACAGTTGCTAAACACGCTAACGCAGGGCGGCGAGAAAAAGAGAAGTTACTGGCTGGTGGAGGATTAGGTGGTGAAATAAAAAGGCCGTTGGGTTACTCTTCAGGCAGTTAAATGGGCATTTCTACACAGATAATGCGATGTTCAGATTCTGTAGACTTATAATGATAGATAATGATCCGTCTACAGCATGACAAACAAAAACAGATGCGTTACGGAACTTTACAAAAACGAGACACTCTAACCCTTTGCTTGCTCAAATTGCAGCTAATGGAGTGGCGTTTCGATAGCGCGTGGAAATTTGGTTTGGGGAGACTTTACCTCGGATGAGCGAGCAGTTAACGGACCAGGTCCTGGTTGAACGGGTCCAGAAGGGAGATCAGAAAGCCTTTAACTTACTGGTAGTGCGCTATCAGCATAAAGTGGCGAGTCTGGTTTCCCGCTATGTGCCGTCGGGTGATGTTCCCGATGTGGTACAAGAAGCTTTTATTAAAGCCTATCGTGCGCTGGATTCGTTCCGGGGAGATAGCGCTTTTTATACATGGCTGTATCGGATTGCTGTAAATACAGCGAAAAATTACCTGGTTGCTCAGGGGCGTCGTCCACCTTCCAGTGATGTGGATGCCATTGAAGCTGAAAACTTCGAAAGTGGCGGCGCGTTGAAAGAAATTTCGAACCCTGAGAACTTAATGTTGTCAGAAGAACTGAGACAGATAGTTTTCCGAACTATTGAGTCCCTCCCGGAAGATTTACGCATGGCAATAACCTTGCGGGAGCTGGATGGCCTGAGCTATGAAGAGATAGCCGCTATCATGGATTGTCCGGTAGGTACGGTGCGTTCACGTATCTTCCGAGCGAGGGAAGCTATTGATAACAAAGTTCAACCGCTTATCAGGCGTTGACGATAGCGGGATACTGGATAAGGGTATTAGGCATGCAGAAAGAACAACTTTCCGCTTTAATGGATGGCGAAACGCTGGATAGTGAGCTGCTTAACGAACTGGCTCATAACCCAGAAATGCAGAAAACCTGGGAAAGCTATCACTTAATCCGTGACTCAATGCGGGGTGATACTCCCGAGGTGCTCCATTTCGATATCTCTTCACGCGTGATGGCCGCCATTGAAGAAGAGCCAGTACGTCAACCGGCGACATTGATCCCGGAAGCCCAGCCTGCGCCGCATCAATGGCAGAAAATGCCATTCTGGCAGAAAGTACGTCCGTGGGCGGCACAGCTTACCCAAATGGGCGTAGCCGCATGCGTATCGCTTGCAGTTATCGTTGGTGTCCAGCACTATAATGGACAATCTGAAACGTCCCAGCAGCCCGAAACGCCGGTATTTAATACACTGCCGATGATGGGTAAAGCCAGCCCGGTAAGCCTGGGAGTACCTTCTGAAGCGACCGCAAACAATGGTCAACAGCAGCAGGTACAGGAGCAGCGTCGTCGCATTAATGCAATGTTGCAGGATTACGAACTGCAACGCCGACTCCACTCTGAACAGCTTCAGTTTGAGCAGGCGCAAACCCAGCAAGCCGCTGTACAGGTGCCAGGAATTCAAACTTTAGGAACGCAATCGCAGTAATGAAGCAACTTTGGTTTGCCATGTCATTAGTGACAGGTAGCCTGTTATTCTCTGCTAACGCCTCGGCCACTCCCGCGTCCGGGGCGTTATTACAGCAGATGAACCTGGCCAGTCAGTCACTGAATTACGAGCTGTCATTCATCAGCATCAATAAACAGGGTGTTGAGTCTCTGCGTTATCGACATGCACGCCTCGATAACCGTCCTCTTGCACAATTGTTGCAAATGGATGGCCCGCGCCGGGAAGTGGTACAGCGCGGCAATGAGATCAGCTATTTTGAACCGGGACTTGAACCGTTCACGCTTAATGGCGATTACATTGTTGATTCTCTGCCATCGCTCATCTATACCGATTTCAAACGCCTTTCTCCTTACTACGACTTTATCTCCGTCGGGCGCACGCGTATTGCTGATCGTCTTTGCGAAGTTATTCGCGTGGTTGCCCGAGATGGTACACGCTACAGCTACATCGTGTGGATGGACACCGAATCGAAATTACCGATGAGGGTTGATCTCCTTGATCGCGATGGTGAAACGCTGGAACAATTTCGCGTGATTGCTTTTAATGTCAATCAGGATATCAGCAGCAGTATGCAGACGCTGGCGAAGGCAAATTTGCCGCCGTTGCTTTCTGTTCCTGTAGGTGAAAAAGCCAAATTCAACTGGACTCCAACCTGGTTGCCACAGGGTTTTAGCGAAGTTTCCAGTAGTCGACGTCCGCTACCGACGATGGACAACATGCCTATTGAATCACGTCTCTATTCCGACGGATTATTCAGCTTCTCGGTAAACGTTAACCGCGCTACGCCATCGAGCACCGATCAGATGTTGCGCACCGGACGCAGAACCGTCAGTACAAGCGTACGTGATAACGCCGAAATCACCATTGTCGGTGAACTGCCGCCGCAAACGGCGAAACGCATTGCCGAGAATATTAAGTTCGGGGCAGCGCAATGATCAAAGAGTGGGCTACCGTCGTCTCCTGGGAAAACGGGCAGGCGCTGGTTAGTTGTGATGTTAAAGCCTCATGCAGCAGCTGCGCTTCACGCGCCGGTTGCGGTAGCCGCGTGTTGAATAAACTTGGCCCGCAAACCACGCATACCATTGTCGTACCCTGTGATGAACCGTTAGTGCCGGGGCAAAAAGTAGAATTAGGAATCGCCGAAGGCAGCCTGCTTAGCTCCGCATTACTGGTTTATATGTCGCCGTTGGTGGGACTATTCCTCATCGCTTCACTATTTCAGCTACTCTTTGCTTCAGATATTGCAGCATTATGCGGTGCGATTCTCGGTGGCGTTGGTGGATTCCTGATTGCACGTGGCTGCTCTCGAAAGTTTGCTGCCCGGTCTGAATGGCAACCGATCATCTTAAGCGTGGCATTGCCGCCTGGCCTTGTGCGATTTGAAACATCTTCGGAAGACGCGAGCCAGTGATTTCACTGGCTTTGTTGCATTTTGCATAACAAATGCGAGGACGTTTCCAGATACCACAATCCATACGGTATGAACATTTCCTCGCCTCAATGTTGTAGTGTAGAATGCGGCGTTTCTATTAATACAGACGTTAAGCTCAGAACAGCGACTTCTAAAAGCCTGGTTAACCGGGCATTAAGGCACAATAATCATACTTTATGAAGAATATACGTAACTTTTCGATCATAGCTCACATTGACCACGGTAAATCGACGCTGTCTGACCGTATTATCCAGATCTGCGGTGGCCTGTCTGACCGTGAAATGGAGGCGCAGGTTCTCGATTCCATGGATCTTGAGCGTGAGCGTGGCATTACCATCAAAGCGCAAAGCGTGACGCTGGACTACAAAGCGTCTGACGGCGAAACCTATCAGCTTAACTTTATCGACACCCCGGGCCACGTAGACTTCTCCTATGAAGTTTCTCGTTCGCTGGCTGCCTGTGAAGGTGCATTGCTGGTGGTCGACGCCGGGCAGGGCGTAGAAGCGCAAACCCTGGCAAACTGCTACACCGCCATGGAAATGGATCTCGAAGTGGTGCCGGTACTGAACAAGATTGACCTGCCGGCAGCCGATCCTGAACGCGTGGCGGAAGAAATTGAAGATATCGTCGGCATCGACGCCACCGACGCGGTGCGCTGTTCAGCGAAAACCGGCGTTGGCGTGCAGGACGTTCTCGAACGTCTGGTGCGCGACATTCCGCCGCCGGAAGGCGATCCGGAAGGCCCGTTGCAGGCACTCATTATCGACTCCTGGTTCGACAACTACCTGGGCGTTGTTTCACTTATCCGTATTAAAAACGGCACCCTTCGTAAGGGCGATAAAGTGAAAGTCATGAGTACCGGGCAGACCTATAACGCCGACCGTCTGGGCATCTTCACGCCGAAGCAGGTTGACCGCACTGAACTGAAATGTGGCGAAGTAGGCTGGCTGGTATGTGCTATTAAAGATATCCACGGCGCTCCAGTAGGCGATACCTTAACGTTGGCGCGTAATCCGGCAGAAAAGGCGCTGCCTGGCTTTAAGAAAGTCAAACCGCAGGTATACGCCGGTCTGTTCCCGGTAAGTTCCGACGACTATGAAGCCTTCCGTGACGCGCTGGGCAAACTCAGCCTGAACGATGCTTCACTGTTCTATGAGCCGGAAAGCTCCAGCGCGCTGGGCTTTGGTTTCCGCTGCGGCTTCCTCGGCCTGCTGCACATGGAGATCATCCAGGAACGTCTGGAACGTGAATACGATCTGGATCTGATTACCACTGCGCCGACCGTAGTGTATGAAGTTGAAACCACGTCAAGAGAAGTTATCTACGTTGACAGCCCATCCAAGCTGCCTGCGGTAAATAACATTTACGAACTGCGCGAGCCGATTGCAGAGTGTCACATGCTGCTGCCGCAGGCATATCTCGGCAACGTTATTACGCTGTGCGTAGAAAAACGCGGCGTGCAGACCAATATGGTTTACCACGGTAATCAGGTGGCGCTGACGTACGAGATCCCGATGGCGGAAGTGGTGCTCGACTTCTTCGATCGCCTGAAATCTACCTCGCGTGGTTATGCGTCTCTGGATTACAACTTCAAACGCTTCCAGGCGTCCGACATGGTACGTGTAGACGTATTAATCAACGGTGAACGTGTTGATGCGCTGGCGTTGATCACCCACCGTGATAATTCGCAAAACCGCGGTCGCGAGCTGGTGGAGAAGATGAAAGATCTGATCCCACGCCAGCAGTTTGATATCGCCATTCAGGCAGCGATTGGTACGCACATTATTGCGCGATCCACCGTGAAACAGCTGCGTAAAAACGTACTGGCTAAATGTTATGGCGGCGATATCAGCCGTAAGAAAAAGCTGCTGCAGAAGCAGAAAGAAGGTAAGAAACGCATGAAGCAGATCGGTAACGTCGAGCTGCCGCAGGAAGCGTTCCTCGCCATTCTGCACGTCGGCAAAGACAACAAATAACCCTTAGGAGTTGGCATGGCGAATATGTTTGCCCTGATTCTGGTGATTGCCACACTAGTGACGGGCATTTTATGGTGCGTGGATAAATTCTTTTTCGCACCTAAACGGCGGGAACGTCAGGCAGCGGCGCAGGCGGCTGCCGGTGACTCACTGGATAAAGCAACGTTGAAAAAGGTTGCGCCGAAGCCTGGCTGGCTGGAAACCGGTGCTTCTGTTTTTCCGGTACTGGCTATCGTATTGATTGTGCGTTCGTTTATTTATGAACCGTTCCAGATCCCGTCAGGTTCGATGATGCCGACTCTGTTAATCGGTGATTTTATTCTGGTAGAGAAGTTTGCTTATGGCATTAAAGATCCTATCTACCAGAAAACGCTGATCGAAACCGGTCATCCGAAACGCGGCGATATCGTGGTCTTTAAATATCCGGAAGATCCAAAGCTTGATTACATCAAGCGCGCGGTGGGTTTACCGGGCGATAAAGTCACTTATGATCCGATCTCGAAAGAGCTGACGATTCAACCGGGATGCAGTTCCGGCCAGGCATGTGAAAACGCGCTGCCGGTCACCTACTCCAACGTGGAACCGAGCGATTTCGTTCAGACCTTCTCACGCCGTAATGGTGGGGAAGCGACCAGCGGATTCTTTGAAGTGCCGAAAAACGAAACCAAAGAAAATGGAATTCGTCTTTCCGAGCGTAAAGAGACACTGGGTGATGTGACGCACCGCATTCTGACAGTGCCGATTGCGCAGGACCAGGTGGGGATGTATTACCAGCAGCCAGGGCAACAACTGGCAACCTGGATTGTTCCGCCGGGACAATACTTCATGATGGGTGACAACCGCGACAACAGCGCGGACAGCCGTTACTGGGGCTTTGTGCCGGAAGCGAATCTGGTCGGTCGGGCAACGGCTATCTGGATGAGCTTCGATAAGCAAGAAGGCGAATGGCCGACAGGTGTGCGCTTAAGCCGCATTGGCGGCATCCATTAATAGCCCATCTTCGTTCACGTTGTCGCCGTTATGGCGACAACGTGAATTATTTATGAGATAAATCTCCCGTGGCTAACGACATCCCCCGTCGTTGTGTATAGAATATTCCCCCGAAGTTTAAGGTTGGCACCTCCAGGTTGCCACGGCACACGAAACAGCGTTGGTCCCCATATACCGGTAAACTGAAACTGCAGCGAAGCAGTTAGCAGAACCATGTATATCAGGTCTGTTTCGTGTGCTGAATTGTTGACGCATTTATTTATTGGTATCGCATGAACCCCATCGTAATTAATCGGCTTCAACGGAAGCTGGGCTACACTTTTAATCATCAGGAACTGTTGCAGCAGGCATTAACCCATCGTAGTGCCAGCAGCAAACATAACGAGCGTTTAGAATTTTTAGGCGACTCTATTCTGAGCTACGTTATCGCCAATGCGCTTTATCACCGTTTCCCTCGTGTGGATGAAGGCGATATGAGCCGGATGCGCGCCACGCTGGTCCGTGGCAATACGCTGGCGGAACTGGCGCGCGAATTTGAGTTAGGCGAGTGCTTACGTTTAGGGCCAGGTGAACTTAAAAGCGGTGGATTTCGTCGTGAGTCAATTCTCGCCGACACCGTCGAAGCATTAATTGGTGGCGTATTCCTCGACAGTGATATTCAAACCGTCGAGAAATTAATCCTCAACTGGTATCAAACCCGTCTGGACGAAATTAGCCCAGGCGATAAACAAAAAGATCCGAAAACGCGCTTGCAAGAATATTTGCAGGGTCGCCATCTGCCGCTGCCGACTTATCTGGTAGTCCAGGTACGTGGCGAAGCGCACGATCAGGAATTTACTATCCACTGCCAGGTCAGCGGCCTGAGTGAACCGGTGGTTGGCACAGGTTCAAGCCGTCGTAAGGCTGAGCAGGCTGCCGCCGAACAGGCGTTGAAAAAACTGGAGCTGGAATGAGCATCGATAAAAGTTACTGCGGATTTATTGCTATCGTCGGACGTCCGAACGTTGGCAAATCCACATTGTTGAATAAACTGCTGGGGCAGAAGATCTCCATCACCTCCCGCAAGGCGCAAACAACTCGTCACCGCATTGTGGGGATCCATACTGAAGGCGCGTATCAGGCGATCTACGTTGATACCCCTGGCCTGCATATGGAAGAAAAACGCGCCATTAACCGCCTGATGAACAAAGCGGCGAGCAGCTCTATCGGCGACGTTGAGCTGGTGATTTTTGTCGTAGAAGGCACCCGCTGGACGCCGGACGATGAAATGGTGCTCAACAAACTGCGCGATGGCAAAGCGCCGGTAATCCTCGCGGTGAACAAAGTGGATAACGTGCAGGAAAAAGCCGATCTGCTGCCACACTTACAGTTCCTGGCAAGCCAGATGAACTTCCTCGATATCGTGCCGATCTCTGCCGAAACCGGGTTGAATGTTGATACTATTGCGGCAATTGTGCGTAAGCATCTGCCTGAAGCGACTCATCACTTCCCGGAAGATTACATCACCGATCGCTCACAGCGTTTTATGGCGTCTGAAATCATCCGCGAAAAACTGATGCGTTTCCTCGGCGCTGAACTGCCGTACTCCGTGACCGTGGAGATCGAACGTTTCGTCTCTAACGAACGCGGCGGTTATGACATCAACGGTTTGATTCTCGTTGAGCGTGAAGGGCAGAAGAAGATGGTTATTGGCAACAAAGGGGCCAAGATCAAAACCATCGGGATTGAAGCGCGTAAAGACATGCAGGAAATGTTCGAAGCGCCTGTTCACCTTGAGCTGTGGGTAAAAGTGAAATCCGGTTGGGCCGACGACGAACGCGCACTGCGCAGTCTCGGTTACGTTGACGATCTTTAAGAGTAACTCCGATGGAAGGCTGGCAGCGCGCATTTGTCCTGCATAGTCGCCCGTGGAGCGAAACCAGCTTGATGCTGGACGTCTTCACGGAGGAATCGGGTCGCGTGCGTCTGGTTGCCAAAGGCGCACGCTCTAAACGCTCTACTCTGAAAGGTGCATTACAGCCTTTCACCCCTCTCTTGCTACGTTTCGGCGGGCGTGGCGAAGTAAAAACGCTGCGCAGTGCTGAAGCCGTCTCGCTGGCGCTGCCATTAAGCGGTATCACGCTTTACAGCGGTCTGTACATCAACGAACTTCTCTCCCGCGTACTGGAATACGAGACGCGCTTCTCTGAACTCTTTTTCGATTACTTGCACTGCATTCAGTCACTTGCAGGTGCCACTGGTACGCCAGAACCCGCGCTGCGCCGCTTTGAACTGGCACTGCTCGGGCATCTGGGCTATGGCGTCAATTTTACCCATTGTGCGGGTAGCGGCGAGCCGGTAGATGACACCATGACGTATCGTTATCGCGAAGAAAAAGGGTTTATCGCAAGCGTCGTTATCGACAATAAAACGTTCACCGGAAGGCAGTTAAAAGCGTTAAACGCGCGGGAATTTCCTGACGCAGACACACTGCGCGCCGCGAAACGCTTTACCCGCATGGCGCTTAAGCCGTATCTTGGCGGTAAACCATTAAAGAGCAGGGAACTGTTCCGGCAGTTTATGCCTAAGCGAACGGTGAAAACACATTATGAATGATGAGGATTGTCATGGCTGAATTACTGTTAGGCGTCAACATTGACCATATTGCAACGCTGCGTAACGCACGCGGTACTGCTTACCCGGATCCGGTGCAGGCGGCGTTTATTGCCGAGCAGGCGGGAGCAGACGGCATTACCGTGCATTTACGTGAAGATCGCCGCCACATTACCGACCGCGATGTGCGCATCCTGCGTCAGACGCTGGATACCCGCATGAATCTGGAGATGGCGGTGACCGAAGAGATGCTGGCGATCGCCGTTGAGACGAAGCCACATTTTTGCTGTCTGGTACCGGAAAAGCGTCAGGAAGTAACAACCGAAGGCGGCCTGGACGTCGCAGGGCAGCGTGACAAAATGCGCGATGCCTGTAAACGTCTGGCGGAGGCCGGGATCCAGGTTTCTCTGTTTATCGACGCCGATGAAGAGCAGATCAAAGCTGCGGCAGAGGTTGGCGCACCGTTTATCGAGATCCACACAGGTTGCTATGCTGATGCCAAAACTGACGCCGAACAGGCGCAAGAGCTGGCGCGTATCGCCAAAGCCGCGACCTTTGCCGCTAGTCTCGGTCTGAAAGTTAACGCTGGTCACGGTCTGACCTATCACAACGTGAAAGCCATTGCCGCCATCCCTGAGATGCATGAACTGAATATCGGTCATGCCATTATTGGTCGTGCAGTGATGACCGGACTGAAAGATGCGGTGGCAGAAATGAAGCGTTTGATGCTGGAAGCGCGTGGCTAATGGCAATATTAGGTTTAGGTACGGATATTGTGGAGATCGCTCGCATTGAATCGGTGATCGCCCGATCCGGTGAGCGCCTGGCACGCCGCGTATTAAGCGATAACGAATGGGAAATCTGGAAAACGCACCACCAGCCAGTGCGTTTTCTGGCGAAGCGTTTTGCTGTGAAAGAAGCGGCGGCAAAAGCGTTTGGCACAGGGATCCGCAATGGTCTGGCGTTTAATCAGTTTGAAGTATTCAACGATGAGCTCGGCAAACCACGGCTACGTCTATGGGGTGAGGCATTAAAACTGGCGGAAAAGCTCGGCGTTGTAAATATGCATGTAACGCTTGCCGATGAGCGCCACTATGCTTGTGCCACGGTAATTATTGAAAGTTAAAAAAATACCGTTCTCTTTATAAAGTAAAACCCCCGAACTGGTAAGGAACGGGGGTTTTACTTTTTAACTTTAATTTTGTGCAGCACACGATTCCAACGAAAATGATTATGGATCAATTTAGTTGACCTGTACAAGCAACTTGCAATCTCTGACATAAAAAACGCGAGCCTTTACGAAGAAATCGACATTGATGAAAAGATTAACGTGACCGCTTTTTGATAAGTACATTAAAATCGGTTTCGTTATTGGCAATTTTGCTGTGCTTTACACCATGCCACTGAATTCCCCCATTGAAACGAGTGGTGTCGTCAAAGCTCTGGTGTGGAGTGCAGCACTCGATTCCAATAACTCGCACGTTCAGTTTTGGGGTGATGTAAGGACTAATCTGAACGGCTGCATTCCTTGTTTAAGGAAAAACGAATGACTGATTGCCGATACCTGATTAAACGGGTCATCAAAATCATCATTGCTGTTTTACAGCTGATCCTTCTGTTCTTATAACATAAGGAAACGTACTTAAGGCGCGTCAGGTTAACCAGCCAGGCGCGCCTTTAATAATTAAACGTAAGTGTCGGCGTATATATTATCGGAATTCATTTAATGAATATATTCATTAATGATATCATGGAAATTAATATATAACTTTCGCTTTTATACGAGCAAATAAGTAATATCCTGCTCATAGATCAAAATATTAAATCTTATCCGCGTGGTGCATCAGCACAAATTTATCCCACAACTGCTCTTCTGTCTCGACATGCGCCGGATCTTTCACAATGGTATTGGGGATCGGGCACACCTTCTGGCAGGTGGGCGTCTCGTAGTGACCTACGCATTCGGTACACTTATCGCTGTTAATCTCGTAGATATGTTCACCCATCGAAATCGCCTCATTCGGGCATTCGGGTTCACACATATCACAATTGATGCATTTTTTAGTGATTAACAGCGCCATAAGGAAACTCTCAAAACAACACAAACCGGGCGGGCATTATACGCGCATTCTTTACTCAGACCAGTTTTTTCACCAGCGCTTCGCTATGACGAATACGTTCTGGTGCCAGTTCCAGATCCTGCTGAATCAGCGCAATGAACAGCAAATCCGTTAACATTCCCTGCGCGTGACAAGCAGAGATTGAAGCACTGTTTGTCGCTTGTTCTTCGGCAATGGTATACAGGCAATGAGAAGCACGCTGTTGCAGGGCATTGGGAGTAAAGCCGGTAATCGCCAGCACTTTTCCGCCCACTCGCAGCATCTCATCTGCCGCCAGGTTTAACTCGCGCCGTACACCGGTGTAGGAAATGGCTAATAACAGATCGTCAGGGGACGACGCCTGTACTGTAGCGAGTAGCGCATGCATATCGCGCACTGCGGCAGCATTGAAGCCAATCTTCATCAGCTTCCAGGCAAAGTTTTGCGCCACCAGACCCGAAGCGCCAATACCGGTCAGAATTATCCGCCGCGCAGAGCGCAACATTGCTACGCATTCATGCAGTTTCTCTTCACTATTAACGTTTAACGTTGCGTACATTGCGGCAGTATTTTCTTTAATCAGTTTTTCGCCGACCAGCCGTAACGGATCATCACCGCGGATTTGGTTATGAATGGGCACGGAGGGAGATTCCGGCTGGCTTGCCAGCGCTTCACTCAACGCCAACTTTAGTGCCGGAAAACCTTTATAGCCGAGTTTTTGCGCGAACTTCACGACGCTGGACTGACTGACTCCGGCTTCGTTGGCCAGTTGCTGAGAGCTTAAATGGCGCGCCGTATCAGGTTGTAGCAGCAGATAATCCGCCAGTTTTTTATCACTCTGGGCAAGCCCCTGGTAACGCTGACGGATACGAAGTAAGCCGTTCATATCTTTCCTCGCGATGAAATAGTGGCGACAACAGGCAATATGAGACACACGCGAGTGAATTTTATATTCCATTGCCGCTAATTGCCATGAATTAAAAATTCCAGTTAGCCATGATGCGGTCGATTGTTGCCGGAAAAGTGATGATCTATCTGTTAGGCTATGTAGTAGCGAAAATTAATCAGGATGTTTCAGTCCAGAGGAGTATGGTTTGGCAACTCACGAGCGTCGTGTGGTGTTTTTTGACTTAGATGGAACATTGCATCAGCAGGATATGTTCGGTAGTTTTTTACGTTATTTACTGCGTCGCCAACCGCTGAATGCGTTACTTGTTCTGCCGTTGTTGCCGATCATAGCCATTGCGTTATTGATAAAAGGTCGTGCGGCACGCTGGCCGATGAGTCTGCTTCTGTGGGGATGCACTTTTGGTCACAATGAAGCACGTTTACAGGCGTTGCAGGCCGATTTCGTACGCTGGTTTCGTGACAATGTTACCGCCTTTCCGCTGGTTCAGGAGCGATTAACCACCTACCTGTTAAGTTCCGATGCTGATATCTGGTTGATTACCGGCTCTCCGCAGCCGCTGGTTGAAGCGGTTTATTTCGATACGCCCTGGCTGCCGCGGGTTAATCTTATCGCCAGTCAGATTCAGCGTGGCTATGGTGGTTGGGTATTGACGATGCGTTGCCTCGGGCATGAGAAGGTCGCGCAACTGGAGCGCAAAATCGGCACGCCGCTGCGGCTGTACAGTGGCTATAGCGACAGTAATCAGGACAACCCGCTGCTTTATTTCTGTCAGCATCGTTGGCGAGTAACCCCGCGCGGTGAACTCCAGCAACTGGAATAGAGTAAAGCATAGCGTCCGTGTATAATGCGCCGCGCTTTTATAACCGGAGTTTTCTTTTTGTCTGAAGTCGAATTTAGCCACGAATACTGGATGCGTCATGCAATGACGCTGGCGAAGCGTGCCTGGGATGAGCGGGAAGTACCGGTCGGCGCGGTATTAGTGCATAACAATCGTGTTATTGGCGAAGGCTGGAACCGTCCGATTGGTCGACATGATCCCACCGCACATGCAGAAATCATGGCCCTGCGGCAGGGCGGTCTGGTGATGCAAAATTATCGACTGATCGACGCCACGTTGTATGTCACGCTTGAACCCTGTGTAATGTGTGCCGGAGCGATGATCCACAGTCGCATTGGTCGCGTGGTCTTTGGTGCGCGTGACGCGAAAACTGGCGCTGCGGGATCTTTAATGGATGTGCTGCATCATCCGGGTATGAATCACCGGGTGGAAATTACCGAAGGAATACTGGCGGATGAGTGCGCGGCGTTGCTCAGTGACTTCTTTCGCATGCGCCGCCAGGAAATTAAAGCGCAGAAAAAAGCGCAATCCTCGACGGATTAATTTTGTTTCTCTTCACTCCCTTTCCTGGAAAACAGCAGAGAGGGAGAGTGGGTCAAATAGTTTGATGACGACTGGGAAAGAAACGAGAGAAAAGGAAATTTCTCTTTGCCCAACTCCGTAGGCGATACCGCCGGATAATCCTGCGCCAGTTGCATCGCCGCTTCTGTAGCCTGCTTCTCTTTCTCTTGCAGATAACCCACCAGGCTAATCTGATACTTACGAATATTTTCGACATAAGCGTAGGCTTCATGCCCACGAGCGTAGCCGTAAGTCAGCTTGCTGTAATAGGGTTTCTGGCTAAGTAAAGGCAGACGCTGTTTTACGTCAGCCCAACTGTCAGGATTCCCTTTGGTTTTTGCCGTCAGAGCGCGGGCATCCAGCATATGCGCATAGCCCATATTGTACGCGGCGAGGGCAAACCAAATCCGTTCGTTCTCCGGCACACTTTCCGGCACTTTACTCATCATATCCTGCAAATAACGCACGCCGCCGCTGATGCTCTGTTCGGCATCGGTACGATCCGTAATGCCGAGGCTTTGCGCGGTGTTTTTGGTTAACATCATCATGCCGCGCACACCCGTCGGTGAAGTGGCCTGCGCATCCCAGTGCGATTCCTGATAAGCAATAGCGGCCAGCAAACGCCAGTCAATTTCTTCGGCGTATTTCTCAAACAGGGGCTTTAACTGCGGCAGTACCGCATCGACGGCGCGTAAAAATGTGCGCGTATCGACGTAATCAAAATCATCGCCATGCCCCAGGTATTTCTCTTCAATGCGTGCCAGTGTACCGTCTTCATTCATTTCGTTGAAGAAGTCGAGCAGGGCGGCGGAAAGGGTATTATCGCCATCTAACGGGCTAAACCAGGTCATCGGTTGTTCATCGGTGATATCGAGCGCTACGGCGAGTTCCGGGTGAACGCGCTGAAACAGGCTGATGGCGACAGAATCAGCAATGGTGTAATCGAGTTTTCCTTCGATGACATCTTCCATTAATTCCGCAGAGCCTTTTTTGTCGTCTACCTTCCAGCTTAATTCCGGGAATTTTGTGTCTTTCAGGGTCTGGAGATCGTTAACCACCACGTGACCCGGTGCAACGGTGAGTTGCTCCGCCGTCAGGTTGCCCAGCGTACGTGGGCGATACTGACCCACTTTATAAACCAGTTGTTGTGACACGGAATAATAGGTAGGACCAGGCTGATAATTTTTTACCCGCTCACTGTTATAGACCAGTCCTGCCGCCAGCAGGTCGGCGTTACCATTATCGAGGTCGTCAAACAGCTGGCTGATATTCTGCCGCACGGTCACTTTCAGTTTTACACCGAGGTAATCGGCAAACTGTTTCGCCAGTTCGTAATCCAGGCCAAAAGGTTTCCCGTTGATTTCGTTATAAGTCAGGGGAGTATGAATGGTGCTCACACGCAACTCTCCCCGCGCTTGAATGGCGGCGATACGGTTGTCGGCTTTACCAAACCAGGGAATGGATGGCCAGAGAGCGACCGCGAGCAGCAGTGCCAGAATGCCGATGAACAGATAATTAATCTTTAATTTTTTCAATTAGTTAATTCTCTGTGTCGTGCGCGTCCCAGCTTGAAAAAACGTAATAATAGTGAAAGGTTTACTCATAAATGAGCGGCATTTTGCGTAAACCTGCGCCAGATGGCAACTTATTACAGCCATTGGCGGCACGCGTTGCTAATTCACGATGGTGATTTTATTTCCACGCAAACGGTTTCGTCAGCGCATCAGATTCTTTATAATGACGCCCGTTTCCCCCCTTGGGTACACCGAAAGCTTAGAAGACGAGAGACTTATGATGGAAATTCTGCGTGGTTCGCCTGCATTGTCGGCATTCCGAATCAACAAACTGCTGGCACGTTTTCAGGCTGCCAGGCTCCCGGTTCACACTATTTACGCCGAGTATGTCCATTTTGCTGACCTCAATGCGCCGTTAAACGATGATGAGCACGCACAACTTGAACGCCTGCTGAAATATGGCCCGGCACTCCCCAGCCACGCCCCGCAAGGCAAACTCCTGCTGGTGACCCCGCGTCCTGGCACCATCTCTCCCTGGTCTTCGAAAGCGACCGATATCGCCCATAATTGCGGTCTACAACAGGTAAACCGCCTTGAGCGCGGCGTGGCTTACTATATAGAAGCCGGTACGCTGACCAATGAACAATGGCAGCAGGTGACCGCTGAACTGCACGACCGCATGATGGAAACGGTCTTTTTTGCTTTAGATGATGCAGAGCAGTTGTTTGCTCATCATCAGCCAACCCCGGTCACCAGCATTGATTTGCTGGGGCAGGGCCGTCAGGCGCTAATCGACGCTAACCTGCGTCTTGGTCTGGCGCTGGCGGAAGATGAGATTGACTATCTGCAGGATGCGTTCACAAAGCTTGGTCGTAACCCGAACGACATCGAGCTGTATATGTTCGCGCAGGCGAACTCCGAGCACTGCCGTCACAAAATTTTTAACGCCGACTGGATTATCGACGGTGAACAGCAGCCGAAATCGCTGTTCAAGATGATCAAAAACACCTTCGAAACCACGCCAGACCACGTTCTCTCTGCTTATAAAGATAACGCCGCCGTCATGGAAGGGTCTGAAGTGGGCCGCTACTTTGCTGACCACGAAACGGGCCGCTACGATTTCCATCAGGAACCGGCGCATATTCTGATGAAAGTCGAAACTCACAACCACCCGACGGCGATTTCTCCGTGGCCGGGCGCAGCTACCGGTTCCGGCGGTGAAATCCGCGATGAAGGTGCCACCGGCCGCGGCGCGAAGCCGAAAGCTGGCCTGGTCGGTTTCTCCGTATCCAACCTGCGAATTCCTGGCTTCGAACAGCCGTGGGAAGAAGATTTCGGTAAACCTGAGCGCATTGTTACCGCGCTGGACATCATGACCGAAGGCCCGCTGGGCGGTGCGGCGTTTAACAACGAATTTGGTCGTCCGGCACTGAATGGCTACTTCCGTACTTATGAAGAAAAAGTGAACAGCCACAATGGCGAAGAGCTGCGCGGTTATCACAAACCGATCATGCTGGCGGGCGGGATCGGCAACATTCGTGCCGATCACGTACAAAAAGGCGAGATCAACGTTGGTGCGAAGCTGGTCGTTCTCGGCGGCCCGGCAATGAACATCGGCCTTGGCGGCGGCGCGGCGTCTTCTATGGCATCTGGTCAGTCTGATGCGGACCTCGACTTTGCTTCCGTACAGCGCGACAACCCGGAGATGGAGCGTCGCTGCCAGGAAGTGATCGATCGCTGCTGGCAGCTTGGCGACGCGAACCCGATTCTGTTTATCCACGACGTCGGCGCGGGTGGTCTTTCTAATGCTATGCCGGAGCTGGTGAGCGACGGCGGGCGAGGCGGTAAATTTGAACTGCGCGATATCCTGAGCGACGAACCGGGCATGAGCCCGCTGGAAATCTGGTGTAACGAATCCCAGGAACGCTACGTGCTGGCGGTTGCTGCCGATCAGTTACCGCTGTTTGACGAACTGTGTAAGCGTGAGCGCGCGCCATACGCGGTGATTGGTGAAGCGACCGAAGAACTGCATCTTTCTCTGCACGATCGTCATTTTGATAATCAGCCGATTGATCTACCGCTGGACGTACTGCTTGGCAAAACGCCGAAGATGACCCGCGATGTGCAAACGCTGAAAGCGAAGGGTGATGCGCTGGTTCGTGAAGGGATTACCATTGCTGACGCGGTGAAACGTGTGTTACATCTGCCGACTGTGGCGGAGAAAACCTTTCTGGTGACCATCGGCGATCGCAGCGTAACCGGCATGGTGGCGCGCGATCAGATGGTGGGTCCGTGGCAGGTGCCGGTCGCTAACTGCGCGGTCACTACCGCCAGCCTCGATAGCTACTACGGCGAAGCGATGGCGATTGGCGAGCGTGCGCCGGTTGCGCTGCTGGATTTCGCCGCCTCTGCCCGTCTGGCGGTCGGTGAAGCGTTAACCAATATTGCCGCAACACAGATTGGCGATATCAAACGCATTAAACTTTCCGCCAACTGGATGGCGGCGGCAGGCCACCCTGGTGAAGATGCGGGCCTGTATGAAGCCGTTAAAGCTGTGGGCGAAGAACTTTGTCCGGCGCTGGGCCTGACGATCCCGGTGGGTAAAGACTCTATGTCGATGAAAACCCGCTGGCAGGAAGGTAACGAAGAGCGCGAAATGACGTCGCCGCTGTCGCTGGTGATTTCTGCATTTGCCCGTGTGGAAGATGTGCGTCACACCATCACGCCGCAGCTTTCTACCGAAGATAACGCATTACTGCTGATTGATCTGGGCAAAGGCAATAACGCGCTGGGCGCAACGGCGCTGGCGCAGGTTTATCGTCAGCTTGGCGACAAACCGGCAGATGTACGTGACGTTGCCCAACTGAAAGGCTTCTATGACGCGATTCAGGCGCTGGTTGCACAACGTAAGCTGCTGGCATATCACGACCGCTCTGATGGCGGCCTGCTGGTAACGCTGGCGGAAATGGCCTTTGCTGGTCATTGTGGCATTGACGCAGATATCGCCTCTCTGGGTGACGATCGCCTGGCGGCGTTGTTTAACGAAGAACTGGGTGCGGTGATTCAGGTTCGTGCCGCTGATCGTGAAGCGGTCGAGTCCGTACTGGCGCAGCATGGGCTTGCGGATTGCGTCCATTATGTAGGGCAGGCGGTTTCCGGTGACCATTTTGTGATTACTGCCAACGGGCAGACTGTATTTAGCGAAAGCCGCACCACGTTGCGTGTCTGGTGGGCAGAAACTACCTGGCAGATGCAGCGTCTGCGTGACAACCCGGAGTGTGCTGACCAGGAGCACCAGGCGAAATCAAACGACGCCGATCCGGGCCTGAATGTGAAACTGTCGTTCGATATCAACGAAGATGTGGCAGCACCGTATATTGCCACTGGCGCACGTCCGAAAGTTGCCGTACTGCGTGAGCAGGGCGTGAACTCGCATGTTGAAATGGCGGCAGCTTTCCACCGTGCAGGCTTCGATGCAATCGATGTGCATATGAGCGACCTGCTGGCTGGACGCACGGGCCTGGAGGATTTCCACGCCCTGGTCGCGTGCGGTGGTTTCTCCTACGGTGATGTGCTGGGTGCCGGTGAAGGTTGGGCGAAGTCTATCCTGTTCAATGACCGTGTACGCGATGAGTTTGCAACCTTCTTCCACCGTCCGCAAACGCTGGCGCTGGGGGTATGTAACGGTTGCCAGATGATGTCTAATCTGCGCGAACTGATCCCAGGTAGTGAGTTGTGGCCACGTTTTGTGCGCAATACCTCCGATCGCTTTGAAGCGCGTTTCAGCCTGGTTGAAGTAACCCAAAGCCCGTCTCTGCTGTTGCAGGGGATGGTGGGCTCGCAAATGCCGATTGCTGTCTCTCACGGTGAAGGGCGCGTGGAAGTGCGTGATGCGGCGCATCTGGCGGCACTGGAAAGCAAAGGGCTGGTGGCACTGCGCTATGTCGATAACTTCGGCAAAGTCACTGAAACCTACCCGGCTAACCCGAACGGTTCTCCGAATGGTATTACGGCGGTCACGACTGAAAGTGGTCGAGTCACTATTATGATGCCGCACCCGGAACGTGTTTTCCGTACTGTCAGCAACTCCTGGCATCCGGAAAACTGGGGCGAGGATGGGCCGTGGATGCGTATTTTCCGCAATGCACGTAAGCAATTGGGATAAGCCGTCAACCCATTGGTTTTGCAGCCGGATGAGGCATTCACGCCGCATCCGGCATTAAGCACCAACCGCTATTATAAGCTCCCAACTTCGGGAGCTTTTTTGTGTCTGTAAATCACGACAATGGGTGGTTTACCGTGTCGCTTTCTGGCGACACTTAACTGATTGATTTTAATATTATCTAATAAGTTTATCTTAAGTTGTCTCTTTTTAGCGACACGGTGGCTGATTTACAGCCAAATAGCGGAGAAGCCATAAACCCCTCAAAGCAGCGTATAATCAGTACGTTACCAAACTATTTTCTTTATTGGCACAGTTACTGCATAATAGTAACCAGTGGCTCATTCACCGACTTATGTCAGCCCCTTCGGGACGTGCTACATAAAATTCGAATGACGCACAACAAGGTGCCTGCCGTCCAACTTCTGATATCAGCGTAGCTATATCAACCCTCGGGCGAAACGTCGAGTTAGGCACCGCCTTATTCCATAACAAAGCCGGGTCATTCCCGGCTTTGTTGTATCTGAACTTCCCCTCGGTTAGCATCAGGCTATTCGCGTCTGACGAGAGTAACACCTTGAAACGCTGGCCCGTTTTTCCCCGCTCATTACGACAACTGGTAATGCTGGCATTTTTGCTGATTCTGCTACCCCTGTTGGTGCTGGCATGGCAAGCCTGGCAAAGCCTGAATGCGCTTAGCGATCAGGCGGCGCTGGTTAACCGCACTACGCTTATTGATGCCCGGCGTAGTGAAGCGATGACCAACGCGGCGCTGGAGATGGAGCGTAGCTACCGTCAGTATTGCGTGCTGGACGACCCTACGCTTGCGAAGGTTTATCAAAGCCAGCGCAAGCGTTACAGCGAAATGCTCGATGCCCACGCAGGCGTGCTGCCGGACGATAAACTCTACCAGGCATTACGTCAGGATTTGAATAATCTGGCTCAACTTCAGTGTAACAACAGCGGTCCCGATGCTGCCGCCGCCGCGCGTCTGGAAGCCTTTGCCAGTGCCAATACCGAAATGGTGCAGGCCACGCGCACAGTGGTGTTCTCTCGTGGGCAGCAACTTCAGCGTGAAATCGCCGAACGTGGGCAATATTTTGGTTGGCAATCGCTGGTGCTATTTCTGGTGAGTCTGGTGATGGTACTGCTTTTCACGAGGATGATTATCGGTCCGGTGAAAAATATCGAGCGCATGATCAACCGGCTGGGGGAAGGGCGTTCTCTGGGCAATAGCGTTTCGTTCAGTGGACCGAGCGAGTTACGCTCGGTTGGGCAACGTATTCTTTGGTTAAGTGAGCGCCTGTCATGGCTGGAATCCCAACGCCATCAATTTTTAAGACATTTATCTCATGAATTAAAAACGCCACTGGCGAGTATGCGCGAGGGCACTGAATTACTGGCTGACCAGGTTGTCGGGCCGCTTACGCCAGAGCAAAAAGAGGTGGTGAGCATTCTTGATAGCAGCAGCCGCAATTTGCAAAAACTGATCGAACAACTGCTTGATTACAACCGTAAACAGGCGGACAGTGCGGTGGAACTGGAGAATGTTGAATTAGCACCGCTGGTGGAGACAGTAGTTTCTGCTCATAGCCTGCCCGCACGGGCTAAAATGATGCATACCGACGTCGATCTCAAAGCAACAGCTTGCCTGGCGGAGCCAATGCTGCTGATGAGCGTACTGGATAATCTTTACTCCAATGCGGTGCACTACGGGGCTGAATCCGGTAACATTTGCCTTCGCAGCAGCTTACATGGTGCGCGGGTTTATATTGATGTCATCAATACAGGCATACCCATTCCGCAAGAGGAACGCGCCATGATCTTCGAACCCTTTTTTCAAGGAAGCCACCAGCGAAAAGGGGCGGTGAAGGGCAGCGGTCTGGGATTAAGCATTGCCAGGGATTGTATTCGCCGTATGCAAGGGGAACTGTATCTGGTCGACGAGAGCGGGCAAGATGTTTGTTTCCGCATTGAATTACCGTCGTCGAAAAACACGAAATAATGCTAACAGCCTATCCCATCAGGCTATTTTATTTGCCAGTTTGGCCCCGGGCAGTGCTCGAAATCTTCACGTACGACATGTACGCTCCGGTTTCTCCGCGCTGTCCATGTCCAAACTGCCTGCAACAATTACGCCCACTGGGATAGGCTTTAAGTCTGGTGAATATGCGACACATTTTTCAACGATTATTGCCCCGACGGCTGTGGCTGGCAGGGCTGCCATGTCTGGCATTGCTGGGTTGCGTGCAGAGTCACAATAAGCCAGCCATTGATACGCCAGCAGAAGAAAAAATTCCGGTTTATCAACTGGCTGACTATCTTTCTACTGAATGTAGCGACATCTGGGCGCTGCAAGGTAAATCAACCGAAACCAATCCGCTTTACTGGCTGCGGGCGATGGATTGTGCTGATCGTTTAATGCCTGCGCAGTCGCGTCAGCAAGCCCGCCAATATGACGACGGCAGCTGGCAAAATACCTTTAAACAAGGGATTTTGCTCGCCGACGCCAAAATTACGCCGTATGAGCGCCGCCAGCTGGTCGCGCGCATTGATGCGCTAAGTACCGAGATCCCGGCACAGGTTCGCCCTCTGTATCAACTTTGGCGCGACGGTCAGGCGCTGCAACTGCAACTGGCGGAAGAGCGCCAACGCTACAGTAAACTCCAGCAGTCCAGCGACAGCGAGCTGGATACTTTGCGCCAGCAATATCACGTTCTACAGCAGCAACTGGAACTCACCACCCGCAAGCTGGAAAACCTGACCGATATTGAACGCCAGCTCTCGACCCGCAAACCGGCTGGAAATTTCTCGCCGGATACGCCACACGAGAGTGAAAAGCCCGCGCCATCCACCGATGAGGTCACTCCTGATGAGCCATAAACCTGCGCATTTATTATTGGTCGATGACGATCCGGGATTGCTGAAACTGCTTGGCCTGCGTCTGACCAGCGAAGGCTACAGCGTGGTCACAGCGGAAAGTGGCGCTGAAGGATTACGGGTACTGAATCGCGAAAAAGTAGATTTAGTCATCAGCGACCTGCGAATGGATGAAATGGATGGTATGCAGCTATTTGCTGAAATCCAGAAAGTGCAGCCTGGAATGCCGGTAATTATTCTTACCGCGCATGGTTCTATTCCCGATGCCGTTGCAGCAACACAGCAGGGCGTTTTTAGTTTCCTCACCAAGCCTGTCGATAAAGACGCGCTATATCAGGCAATTGACGATGCGCTGGAACAATCCGCGCCAGCCACCGACGAACGCTGGCGCGAGGCGATTGTCACCCGCAGCCCGCTGATGCTGCGCTTGCTGGAACAGGCGCGGCTGGTGGCACAATCAGACGTTAGCGTTTTGATTAACGGCCAGAGCGGCACCGGGAAAGAGATTTTCGCCCAGGCTATCCACAACGCCAGCCCGCGCAACAGCAAACCATTTATTGCTATTAACTGTGGCGCATTGCCCGAGCAGTTGCTGGAGTCGGAGCTGTTTGGTCATGCACGTGGCGCGTTTACTGGCGCTGTCAGCAATCGCGAAGGTTTATTCCAGGCGGCGGAAGGCGGTACGCTATTTCTTGATGAGATTGGCGATATGCCTGCACCGTTGCAGGTCAAACTGCTGCGTGTGTTGCAGGAGCGTAAAGTGCGCCCGCTGGGCAGTAACCGCGATATTGATATTGACGTGCGGATTATTTCCGCCACTCACCGCGACCTGCCAAAAGCGATGGCGCGTGGGGAATTCCGCGAAGATCTCTATTACCGCCTCAACGTTGTCAGCCTGAAAATTCCGGCACTGGCGGAGCGCACAGAAGACATTCCGCTACTGGCAAATCACCTGTTGCGCCAGGCGGCAGAGCGACATAAACCGTTTGTCCGCGCGTTCTCCACCGATGCGATGAAACGCCTGATGACCGCGAGCTGGCCGGGTAATGTGCGCCAGTTGGTCAACGTGATTGAACAGTGCGTGGCGCTGACATCATCTCCGGTGATTAGCGATGCATTAGTAGAGCAGGCGCTGGAGGGTGAAAATACGGCGCTGCCAACCTTTGTTGAGGCACGTAATCAGTTTGAACTCAACTATTTGCGTAAGCTGCTGCAAATTACCAAAGGCAACGTCACCCACGCGGCGAGAATGGCGGGGCGCAACCGGACAGAATTTTATAAACTGCTATCCCGACACGAGCTGGATGCAAACGATTTCAAGGAATGAATTGGCGTTATGTGTTACGTTTAGCAGATCAAAAGACAGGCGACCTTTTCAAGGAATAGCATGAAAAAGATTGATGCGATTATTAAACCCTTCAAGCTGGACGATGTTCGCGAAGCACTGGCTGAAGTCGGCATTACCGGCATGACGGTCACTGAGGTGAAAGGTTTTGGCCGCCAGAAAGGCCATACCGAGCTGTACCGCGGCGCGGAGTATATGGTGGATTTTCTGCCGAAAGTGAAAATTGAGATTGTCGTACCGGACGACATTGTCGATACCTGTGTTGATACCATTATTCGCACGGCGCAAACCGGCAAAATCGGTGACGGTAAAATCTTCGTCTTCGACGTGGCACGGGTCATTCGCATCCGTACCGGTGAAGAGGACGACGCGGCAATTTAAACCGCGTCAAGGGTTGCCGGATGTTTCCATCCGGCAACATCAAATCACAGCACCTTATGCGGACCAAAGCATTCGTAATGAATGTTTTCCTGTTTCACGCCCAGGTCCACTAATTGTTTCGCGGCAAACTGCATGAAGCCAACCGGGCCGCAGAGATAGAACTGCATTGTCGGATCGCTGAACGCACCTTCCAGTTTGCTCAAATCCATCAGACCTTCGCTATCAAACTGACATTTAGCGCGATCGGCTTCGCTTGGCTGACGATACCAGGTGTGCGCGGTAAAGCGCGGCAGTGCTTGCCCCAGTTCCTTAACTTCATCGGCAAAGGCGTGAACATCGCCATTTTCTGCCGCATGGAACCAGTTCACTTGTGCTGTGTGGCCAGCTTTTGCCAGCGTGTCGAGCATTGCCAGCATTGGCGTTTGACCGACACCGGCAGAGATTAGCGTCACTGGTGTGTCATCTGCGACAGCCATAAAGAAATCACCTGCCGGAGCGACCAGTTTCACGACATCGCCAACATTGGCGTGATTGTGCAGCCAGTTGGATACCTGCCCACCCTCTTCGCGTTTCACCGCAATACGATAGCCTTTGCCATCCGGTTTGCGAGTCAAAGAGTACTGACGAATTTCCTGATGCGGGAAACCTTCCGGCTTCAGCCAGACGCCGAGATATTGCCCCGGACGGTATTCTGCCACTGCGCCACCGTCGACCGGCTCCAGTTCGAAGCTGGTGATAAGCGCGCTGCGCGGTGTTTTAGCCACAATGCGGAAATCGCGAGTACCTTCCCAGCCACCGGCTTTGCTGGCGTTTTCGTTATAGATTTCCGCCTCGCGATTGATAAATACATTAGCCAGTACGCCATAGGCTTTACCCCACGCGTCCAGCACTTCCTGGCCCGGGCTGAACATTTCGTCCAGCGTCGCCAACAGGTGTTCACCGACAATGTTGTACTGTTCCGGTTTGATCTGGAAACTGGTGTGCTTCTGCGCGATTTTTTCTACCGCTGGCAGCAGCGCAGGCAGGTTTTCAATATTACTGGCGTAGGCGGCAATAGCGTTAAACAGGGCTTCACGTTGATCGCCATTGCGCTGGTTACTCATGTTAAAAATTTCTTTGAGTTCTGGGTTATGAGTAAACATACGGTCGTAGAAATGGGCGGTTAACTTTGGCCCCGTTTCCACCAGTAAAGGGATGGTGGCTTTTACTGTAGCGATGGTTTGAGCGTCAAGCATATGGTCTTCCTTTTTTTGCATCTTAATTGATGTATCTCAAATGCATCTTATAAAAAATAGCCCTGCAATGTAAATGGTTCTTTGGTGTTTTTCAGAAAGAATGTGATGAAGTGAAAAATTTGCATCACAAACCTGAAAAGAAATCCGTTTCCGGTTGCAAGCTCTTTATTCTCCAAAGCCTTGCGCAGCCTGAAGGTAATCGTTTGCGTAAATTCCTTTGTCAAGACCTGTTATCGCACAATGATTCGGTTATACTGTTCGCCGTTGTCCAACAGGACCGCCTATAAAGGCCAAAAATTTTATTGTTAGCTGAGTCAGGAGATGCGGATGTTAAAGCGTGAAATGAACATTGCCGATTATGATGCCGAACTGTGGCAGGCTATGGAGCAGGAAAAAGTACGTCAGGAAGAGCACATCGAACTGATCGCCTCCGAAAACTACACCAGCCCTCGCGTAATGCAGGCGCAGGGTTCTCAGCTGACCAACAAATATGCTGAAGGTTATCCGGGCAAACGCTACTACGGCGGTTGCGAGTATGTTGATATCGTTGAACAACTGGCGATCGATCGTGCGAAAGAACTGTTCGGCGCTGACTACGCTAACGTCCAGCCGCACTCCGGCTCCCAGGCTAACTTTGCGGTCTACACCGCGCTGCTGGAACCAGGCGATACCGTTCTGGGTATGAACCTGGCGCATGGCGGTCACCTGACTCACGGTTCTCCGGTTAACTTCTCCGGTAAACTGTACAACATCGTTCCTTACGGTATCGATGCTACCGGTCATATCGACTACGCCGATCTGGAAAAACAAGCCAAAGAACACAAGCCGAAAATGATTATCGGTGGTTTCTCTGCATATTCCGGCGTGGTTGACTGGGCGAAAATGCGTGAAATCGCTGACAGCATCGGTGCTTACCTGTTCGTTGATATGGCGCACGTTGCGGGCCTGGTTGCTGCTGGCGTCTACCCGAACCCGGTTCCTCATGCTCACGTTGTTACTACCACCACTCACAAAACCCTGGCGGGTCCGCGCGGCGGCCTGATCCTGGCGAAAGGTGGTAGCGAAGAGCTGTATAAAAAACTGAACTCTGCCGTTTTCCCTGGTGGTCAGGGCGGTCCGTTGATGCACGTAATCGCCGGTAAAGCGGTTGCTCTGAAAGAAGCGATGGAACCTGAGTTCAAAACTTACCAGCAGCAGGTCGCGAAAAACGCCAAAGCGATGGTAGAAGTGTTCCTCGAACGCGGCTACAAAGTGGTTTCCGGCGGTACTGATAACCACCTGTTCCTGGTTGATCTGGTTGATAAAAACCTGACCGGTAAAGAAGCAGACGCCGCTCTGGGCCGTGCTAACATCACTGTCAACAAAAACAGCGTACCGAACGATCCGAAGAGCCCATTTGTGACTTCCGGTATTCGTGTAGGTACTCCGGCGATTACCCGTCGTGGCTTTAAAGAAGCCGAAGCGAAAGAACTGGCTGGCTGGATGTGTGACGTGCTGGACAGCATCAATGATGAAGCTGTTATCGAGCGCATCAAAGGTAAAGTTCTCGACATCTGCGCACGTTATCCGGTTTACGCATAAGCGAAACGGTTAATCTGTTGAAAAAAGGCTTCCTTCGGGAAGCCTTTCTACGTTATTGCGCCATCAAATCTGCCGTAACTGCGCCTCAACATACAAATAGCCAATTCCCAGCACCTGTTGGGCGCGGCTTAATTGCCCAAAGCCAATTTGCGTCGCTTTCACGCTCGGTCCTTCGTCGCGGTCGAACGGGTTAAATCCCGTCTGGCGAATAATGGTATTAAGCCAGTTCTCACCAAAGGCACAACTGCGACCGTACAACCAAATCTGATTAATATTGAGGATGTTGAGGAAGTTATACAGACTCAAACCAATGGCGTTGGCAGAGCGATCAACCCAACTGGTGATCCACGGTTCTCCACTCTGCCAGGCAGCGATTAACTGCGCTGTTGTCAGTTTTTCAGGATCAAGCTGAGTATTAACCGGTTGTGATTTTAGCCATACCCGCGCCTGTTTTTTTAATGCGCTTAACGAGGCGACGGTTTCCAGGCAGCCGTAACGTCCGCAGTCGCAGACGACACCATCCGGATTAACGATGGTGTGACCAATCTGTCCGCTACCATACAAACTGCCGCGATAAATTTGCTCGTTAATCACGAACGACGAGCCAATACCGTAATCAACGTTGATCACGCAGAAATCCCGTTCCTGCGAATTATTTTGCCATTTCTCCGCCAGCGCCAGCATCACGCAGTCATTATCGACCATCACCCGAATGCCGAGCTTCTCTTCCAGCAGATACTTTACCTCAACCGGCGTTGTCCACGGCGCTTGCGGCATGGTTTGCGACACGCCAGTCACCGGATCAACCTGACCGTGGATTGCCAGCGCCAGGTTGATGGTACGGTCCGGCCACAATTTACGGTGGCGATGCCAGCATTTTTCGATTTCGGACAGCAGCGCCTGCGGCGTCGGTGCATCAATCTGTAAATACTCAAATTCGCCTTTCGGACTTAAACAGGCATTAGCGACCTGACACTCAATGCTGGTGGGCGTCACGTTCAGACACAGCGTCCAGTCACCTTCCGGCGCAATCAGCCATGTACCGCTACTATGTCCGCGCGTCTGACTTTCATCGTCGATATTCACCACCCGTTTTTCGCTTTCCAGTTCCTGCAAAATATTACTGACCGCCGGAATCGAAATTTGCGCCAGCCGGGCCAGCGTTGATTTATTGGCGCGCTTTTGCCGGTACAGCAGTTCCAGAATCACGCATTTGTTATGGTGGCGAATCTGTTGATTGTTAATGCAGGCTCTCATCTTCACTAAACCTTGTTTAGTTAATTGCGTGATTATTCCGCGAAAACATTGCCAGATTGTTCAATACACTGCCACAAATCTTTTAATTCAGTATGTCTTGTTAATATTGAGGGCACCATGACTCCAGTAAAAGTGTGGCAAGAGCGCGTTGAGATCCCGACCTATGAAACCGGGCCGCAGGATATACATCCCATGTTCCTGGAAAATCGCGTTTATCAGGGATCGTCCGGCGCGGTTTATCCCTACGGCGTGACCGATACGCTGAGCGAGCAGAAAACCCTGAAATCCTGGCAGACGGTGTGGCTGGAAAACGACTACATCAAAGTGATGATCCTGCCGGAACTGGGCGGTCGGGTGCATCGCGCATGGGATAAAGTGAAACAGCGCGATTTTGTCTATCACAATGAAGTCATTAAACCTGCGCTGGTGGGGCTGCTGGGACCGTGGATCTCCGGCGGGATTGAGTTTAACTGGCCGCAACACCATCGCCCGACCACCTTTATGCCCGTTGATTTCACCCTCGAAGCCCATGAAGACGGCGCACAGACGGTGTGGGTAGGCGAAACGGAGCCGATGCATGGTTTACAGGTGATGACAGGTTTCACCCTGCGCCCTGACCGGGCGGCGCTGGAAATCGCCAGCCGCGTCTATAACGGCAACGCCACGCCGCGTCATTTCTTGTGGTGGGCCAACCCGGCAGTGAAAGGGGGTGAAGGGCATCAGAGCGTCTTCCCGCCGGATGTAACGGCGGTGTTTGATCACGGCAAACGGGCCGTCTCTGCTTTCCCCATCGCCACCGGCACTTACTACAAAGTGGACTACTCCGCTGGAGTGGATATTTCTCGCTATAAAAATGTGCCAGTGCCGACTTCGTATATGGCCGAAAAATCGCAGTACGATTTTGTTGGCGCATGGTGTCACGATGAAGATGGCGGTTTGCTACACGTTGCCAACCACCACATCGCGCCAGGTAAAAAACAGTGGAGCTGGGGACACAGTGAATTCGGCCAGGCGTGGGATAAGAGCCTGACCGACAATAACGGCCCGTATATCGAACTGATGACCGGTATTTTTGCCGATAACCAGCCCGATTTTACCTGGCTTGATGCTTACGAAGAGAAGCGTTTCGAGCAGTATTTCCTGCCTTATCATTCTCTGGGCATGGTGCAAAACGCCTCCCGCGATGCGGTGATTAAACTCCAGCGTAGCGAGCGGGGGATTGAGTGGGGGCTGTATGCCATCTCTCCGTTGAACGGATACCGCCTGGCGATCCGCGAAATCGGCAAATGCAACGCGTTACTTGATGATGCCGTGGCACTGATGCCAGCGACCGCCATCCAGGGCGTGTTGCACGTTATCAATCCTGAAAGACTGACCATTGAGCTCTCTGATGCCGACGGCAATATTGTACTGAGTTATCAGGAACATCAGCCGCAAGAGTTGCCGTTGCCGGACGTCGCCAAAGCGCCACTGTCAGCACAAGACATTACCAGTACAGATGAAGCCTGGTTTATCGGTCAGCATCTGGAGCAATATCATCACGCCAGCCGTTCACCGTTCGATTACTACCTGCGCGGCGTGGCGCTGGATCCGCTGGATTATCGCTGTAACCTGGCGCTGGCGATGCTGGAATATAACCGCGCCGATTTCCCGCAAGCGGTGGCGTATGCCACTCAGGCGCTGAAACGCGCACATGCGCTGAACAAAAATCCGCAGTGCGGACAGGCCAGTTTGATTCGCGCCAGTGCTTACGAACGTCAGGGACAATATCAACAAGCCGAAGAGGATTTCTGGCGTGCGGTCTGGAGCGGCAATAGTAAAGCAGGCGGCTATTATGGTCTGGCACGGCTGGCGGCGCGTAATGGTCACTTCGATGCTGGTCTGGATTTTTGCCAACAAAGTCTTCGCGCCTGCCCAACCAATCAGGAAGTGCTTTGCCTGCATAATCTGCTGCTGGTGTTAAGTGGTCGTCAGGACAACGCGCGTTTGCAGCGCGAGAAACTGCTGCGCGATTATCCGCTGAACGCCACTCTGTGGTGGCTGAACTGGTTCGATGGTCGTAGCGAATCAGCCCTCGCGCAGTGGCGCGGTCTGTGTCAGGGACGCGACGTTAACGCCCTGATGACCGCCGGGCAACTGATTAACTGGGGCATGCCCGCCCTGGCGGCAGAGATGCTGAACGCACTGGACTGCCAGCGCACGCTGCCGCTTTATCTGCAGGCGAGTTTATTGCCGAAAGCTGAACGCGGCGAACTGGTCGCAAAAGCCATTGATGTCTTCCCACAGTTTGTCCGTTTCCCGAATACGCTGGAAGAAGTGGCGGCGCTGGAGAGTATTGAAGAGTGCTGGTTTGCCCGTCATTTACTGGCCTGCTTCTACTACAACAAGCGCAGCTACAACAAAGCCATTACTTTATGGCAACGTTGCGTAGAGATGTCGCCGGAGTTTGCCGACGGCTGGCGCGGGTTAGCGATCCATGCGTGGAATAAGCAGCACGATTATGAGCTGGCCGCGCGTTATCTTGATAATGCTTATCAGCTTGCGCCGCAGGATGCACGTCTGCTTTTCGAACGGGATTTGCTGGATAAGTTAAGTGGAGCCACACCGGAGAAACGACTGGCGCGTCTGGAAAATAATCTGGAAATTGCGCTGAAACGCGACGACATGACCGCAGAACTGCTCAATTTGTGGCATCTCACGGGGCAGGCAGACAAAGCGGCGGACATTCTCGCCACGCGCAAATTCCACCCGTGGGAAGGCGGGGAAGGGAAGATCACCAGTCAGTTTATCCTCAACCAGTTATTACGCGCCTGGCAGCATCTTGATGCCAGAGAGCCGCAGCAGGCCAGCGAGCTGCTTCATGCCGCGCTGCATTATCCGGAGAATTTAAGCGAAGGCCGTTTACCGGGGCAAACTGATAACGACATCTGGTTCTGGCAGGCGATATGCGCCAACGCGCAGGGCGATCAAACTGAAGCGATGCGTTGTTTACGTCTGGCGGCGACTGGCGATCGCACCATTAACATTCACAGTTATTACAATGATCAGCCGGTTGATTATCTCTTCTGGCAAGGAATGGCGCTGCGACTGCTGGGTGAACAGCAAACCGCACAGCAACTGTTTAGTGAAATGAAACAGTGGGCGCAAGAGATGGCGAAAACCAGTATTGAGGCGGATTTCTTTGCTGTTTCACAACCTGACCTGTTGTCGCTGTATGGCGATTTACAACAGCAGCATAAAGAAAAATGCCTGATGGTGGCGATGCTGGCGTCCGCGGGACTCGGGGAGGTTGCGCACTATGAATCTGCTCGCGCTGAATTGACGGCGATTAATCCGGCCTGGCCGAAAGCGGCATTATTCACCACTGTGATGCCTTTTATTTTTAACTACGTTCACTAAACCCTATTAACTGTAATATTTGAGCGGCACGCGCTGCCGCTCACGCTCAAATAATTAAAATGAGCCGTTGTAAATAAAAACCCTACAGGAGGCACTATGCCTAAAAAAATGAGAATAACCCGTAATCTATTATTAATGGCTACGCTATTAGGTAGCGCACTATTTGCCAGGGCTGCGGATAAAGAAATGACCATTGGCGCAATATACCTTGATACCCAGGGATATTACGCTGGCGTGCGTCAGGGTGTTCAGGATGCGGCAAAAGATTCTTCAGTACAGGTACAGTTAATTGAAACTAACGCCCAGGGTGATATTTCGAAAGAAAGTACCTTTGTTGATACCCTCGTGGCGCGTAATGTCGATGCCATTATTTTATCGGCAGTGTCTGAAAATGGCAGTAGCCGTACCGTTCGTCGCGCCAGTGAAGCGGGTATTCCGGTGATTTGCTACAACACCTGTATTAATCAAAAAGGCGTCGATAAATATGTCTCGGCGTATCTGGTCGGCGATCCGCTGGAATTTGGTAAAAAACTGGGTAATGCTGCCGCCGATTATTTTATTGCCAACAAAATTGACCAGCCGAAAATTGCCGTCATCAATTGCGAAGCCTTTGAAGTTTGTGTGCAGCGACGTAAAGGATTTGAAGAAGTATTAAAATCCCGCGTTCCCGGCGCGCAAATAGTCGCTAATCAGGAAGGGACTGTTTTAGATAAAGCGATTTCCGTTGGTGAAAAACTGATTATCTCCACGCCGGATCTCAACGCCATTATGGGGGAATCGGGCGGAGCGACACTCGGCGCGGTAAAAGCGGTACGTAATCAAAATCAGGCCGGAAAAATTGCTGTTTTCGGTTCGGATATGACCACTGAAATTGCTCAGGAGCTGGAAAACAATCAGGTGTTGAAAGCGGTGGTGGATATTTCCGGTAAGAAAATGGGCAATGCTGTTTTCGCGCAAACTTTGAAGGTTATCAATAAACAAGCCGACGGTGAAAAAGTGATTCAGGTGCCTATCGATCTCTATACCAAAACGGAAGACGGTAAACAGTGGCTGGCAACGCACGTTGATGGTCTGCCCTAATCGCTGATTCGCAGAGGTCCCTATGTTCACGGCAACAGAAGCAGTCCCGGTAGCAAAAGTGGTGGCAGGAAATAAGCGTTATCCCGGCGTCGTTGCGTTGGATAACGTTAACTTCACGCTCAATAAAGGCGAAGTTCGTGCGCTGTTAGGCAAAAACGGCGCGGGCAAATCGACCCTCATTCGAATGCTTACCGGCAGTGAACGTCCGGATAGCGGTGATATCTGGATTGGCGAGACGCGACTGGAAGGTGACGAAGCTACGCTGACTCGCCGTGCCGCTGAACTGGGGGTTCGTGCGGTTTATCAGGAGTTAAGTCTGGTGGAAGGGCTGACAGTGGCGGAAAACCTCTGCCTTGGTCAGTGGCCCCGCCGCAACGGCATGATTGATTACCTGCAAATGGCGCAGGATGCCCAACGTTGCTTACAGGCGCTGGGCGTTGACGTTAGCCCTGAACAATTTGTTTCAACGCTAAGCCCGGCGCAAAAGCAACTGGTGGAAATTGCGCGGGTGATGAAGGGCGAGCCGCGCGTGGTCATTCTTGATGAACCCACCAGCTCGCTTGCCAGTGCGGAAGTTGAACTGGTGATCAGCGCGGTGAAAAAGATGTCGGCACTGGGCGTGGCGGTGATTTATGTCAGCCACCGGATGGAAGAAATTCGCCGCATTGCCTCCTGTGCCACCGTTATGCGCGATGGTCAGGTGGCGGGCGATGTGATGCTCGAAAACACCTCTACGCATCATATTGTGTCGCTAATGCTCGGGCGCGATCACGTTGATATTGCGCCGGTTGCCCCTCAGGAAATTATGGATCAAACCGTGCTGGAAGTCCGTGCGTTACGCCATAAGCCCAAGCTGGAGGATATCAGTTTTACGCTCCGTCGTGGCGAAGTGCTCGGCATTGCTGGCCTGCTGGGGGCAGGGCGCAGTGAATTGTTGAAAGCCATAGTTGGGCTGGAGACGTATGAACAGGGCGAAATTGTTATCAACGGCGAGAAAATCACGCGCCCCGATTACGGCGACATGCTGAAACGCGGCATTGGCTATACGCCAGAAAACCGCAAAGAAGCGGGGATCATTCCCTGGCTGGGCGTTGACGAAAATACAGTGCTGACCAATCGGCAAAAAATCAGCGCCAACGGTGTGCTGCAATGGTCCACCATCCGCCGCCTGACCGAAGAGGTGATGCAGCGGATGACGGTCAAGGCCGCCAGTAGCGAAACGCCCATCGGCACGCTTTCTGGCGGCAATCAGCAAAAAGTGGTGATCGGTCGTTGGGTCTATGCCGCCAGCCAGATTTTGTTGCTCGACGAGCCAACGCGTGGCGTCGATATCGAAGCCAAACAGCAGATTTACCGTATTGTCCGCGAGCTGGCTGCCGAAGGAAAAAGCGTGGTGTTTATCTCCAGTGAAGTGGAGGAGTTGCCGCTGGTGTGTGACCGCATCCTGTTATTACAGCACGGTACGTTCTCGCAGGAGTTTCACTCGCCGGTCAATGTGGATGAGCTGATGTCCGCCATTCTGTCTGTGCACTGATGAATTTTACCGAGGAACCTGAAGATGTCTGCTTCGTCATTACCATTGCCGCAGGGCAAGAGCGTCTCGCTCAAACAATTTGTCAGTCGCCATATTAATGAGATCGGTTTGCTGGTGGTGATTGCCATTTTGTATCTGGTCTTCTCCCTGAACGCGCCGGGTTTTATCTCATTGAATAACCAGATGAACGTGCTGCGTGATGCCGCCACCATTGGGATCGCCGCCTGGGCGATGACGCTGATTATTATCTCCGGGGAAATTGATGTCAGCGTTGGGCCGATGGTGGCTTTTGTCTCGGTGTGCCTGGCATTTTTGCTGCAATTTGACGTTCCGCTGGCGATTGCTTGTCTGCTGGTGTTGCTGTTAGGTGCGCTGATGGGAACGCTCGCCGGGGTGCTGCGCGGCGTGTTTAACGTGCCAAGTTTTGTTGCCACGCTGGGTTTATGGAGCGCCCTGCGCGGAATGGGGCTGTTTATGACGAACGCCTTGCCAGTGCCAATTAACGAAAACGAAGTGCTGGACTGGCTGGGCGGACAATTTCTCGGTGTGCCGGTATCCGCGCTGATCATGATGGTGTTATTTGCGCTGTTTGTGTTCATTAGCCGCAAAACCGCTTTCGGGCGCTCGGTTTTTGCTGTTGGCGGTAATGCCACTGCAGCGCAGTTGTGCGGTATTAACGTTCGTCGGGTACGCATTCTTATTTTTACCCTTTCGGGATTATTAGCGGCGGTGACCGGCATTTTGTTGGCGGCGCGCCTCGGTTCCGGTAACGCAGGTGCCGCAAACGGTCTGGAGTTTGACGTCATCGCCGCGGTCGTGGTCGGCGGTACGGCGCTTTCCGGCGGTCGCGGCTCGTTGTTCGGTACGCTGCTTGGCGTACTGGTGATTACGCTAATCGGTAACGGTCTGGTGCTGCTAGGGATTAACTCCTTTTTCCAGCAGGTGGTGCGCGGCGTCATCATCGTGGTGGCGGTGCTGGCGAATATCTTGCTGACTCAGCGAAGCAGTAAAGCGAAACGCTAAACCTAAACGCCCCTGGCGCGGGTGCGGCAGGGATGAAAATTAATCGTATTGTTAATGAGGGATTTATGAAAACGATGCTGGCAGCTTATTTACCAGGAAATTCGACCGTCGATCTGCGGGAAGTTGCGGTGCCGACGCCGGGTATTAACCAGGTACTGATCAAAATGAAATCCTCCGGAATTTGCGGAAGCGATGTCCACTATATCTACCACCAGCACCGCGCTACGGCGGCGGCACCCGATAAACCGTTATACCAGGGATTTATCAACGGTCATGAACCGTGCGGGCAAATTGTGGCGATGGGGCAAGGCTGCCGCCATTTTAAAGAGGGCGACCGTGTGCTGGTGTATCACATTTCTGGCTGTGGTTTTTGCCCGAACTGCCGTCGTGGTTTTCCTATCTCTTGTACTGGCGAAGGAAAAGCGGCTTACGGCTGGCAGCGTGACGGCGGCCATGCTGAATACCTGCTGGCGGAAGAAAAAGATCTGATCCTCCTGCCGGATGCACTGAGTTACGAAGATGGTGCGTTTATCAGTTGCGGCGTTGGTACAGCGTATGAAGGGATTTTGCGCGGCGAAGTTTCCGGCAGTGATAACGTGCTGGTGGTCGGTCTGGGGCCGGTCGGCATGATGGCGATGATGCTGGCAAAAGGTCGCGGTGCAAAAAGGATCATCGGCGTTGATATGCTGCCGGAACGTCTGGCGATGGCGAAACAGTTAGGGGTGATGGATCACGGCTATTTAGCAACGACCGAAGGTCTGTCGCAGATTATCGCCGAACTCACCCACGGCGGCGCGGATGTTGCGCTCGATTGTTCCGGTAATGCCGCAGGTCGCTTGCTGGCACTGCAATCCACTGCTGACTGGGGACGCGTGGTTTACATTGGTGAAACCGGAAAAGTCGAGTTCGAGGTTAGCGCCGACCTGATGCACCATCAACGGCGGATTATCGGCTCCTGGGTGACCAGTCTGTTCCATATGGAAAAATGCGCCCACGATTTAACGGACTGGAAACTGTGGCCGCGTAACGCCATTACCCACCGTTTCTCGCTGGAACAGGCGGGAGATGCTTATGCACTGATGGCAAGTGGCAAATGTGGGAAAGTTGTGATTAATTTCCCGGATTAAGGAGTCTGCGGATGACCATCTATACCTTATCTCACGGGCCGCTAAAGCTGGACGTTTCTGATCAGGGCGGCGTAATCGAAGGCTTCTGGCGCGATACGACGCCGCTGCTACGTCCTGGTAAAAAAAGCGGTGTGGCAACCGATGCCTCTTGTTTTCCGCTGGTACCATTTGCAAACCGGGTGAGCGGCAACCGTTTTGTCTGGCAGGGGCGTGAGTATCAACTGCAACCGAATGTTGAGTGGGATGCGCATTATCTACACGGCGATGGCTGGTTGGGCGAGTGGCAATGTGTCTCGCGCAGCGATGATAGATTGTGTCTGGTGTATGAACATCTCAGCGGTGTTTATCACTATCGGGTAAGTCAGGCGTTTCATTTAACGGCGGATACGCTGACGGTGACGCTCGCTGTTACCAATCAAGGGGCAGAGACGCTGCCATTTGGTACCGGCTGGCATCCTTATTTTCCGTTGTCGCCGCAAACGCGGATTCAGGCACAGGCGAGCGGTTACTGGCTGGAGCGGGAGCAGTGGCTGGCGGGTGAGTTTTGCGAGCAGCTACCGCAGGAACTGGATTTTAACCAGCTCACGCCGTTGCCGCGCCAGTGGGTAAACAATGGTTTTGCCGGATGGAATGGTAAGGCCCGCATCGAGCAGCCGCAGGAGGGTTATGCCATCATCATGGAAACGACGACACCTGCACCGTGTTATTTCATCTTTGTTTCAGACCCGGCGTTTGATAAAGGATATGCGTTTGATTTCTTCTGTCTGGAACCGATGAGCCATGCGCCGGATGACCATCATCGCCCGGAAGGTGGTGACCTCATTGCGCTTGCACCAGGGGAATCAACAACTTCAGAGATGTCGTTGCGGGTTGCGTTACTGTAATTTATAAAATGCCGGATAAGGCGTTCACGCCGCATCCGGCATCTTTCCTAACGCCGATCGAGAGAAATCGCTCCCGGCCCGGTAATTGCCAACAGCAGGAATGCGCCAGCGATACTGACATTCTTCCAGAAATTAATCATATTTGGCCCAACCGCATCGCCGGTCATATCCCAGTAATGGTGACCAATTACCGCTGTACCCAGCGTGTAGAAAATAAACAGCACCGCCAGCGGACGGGTGAAAAAGCCAAGCACGATTAATATCGCGGCGGGCACTTCCATAACTACCGCAATAATCGCTGCCAGCATCGGCATTGGCGCGCCCAGCGAGGCCATATATTGGACCGTACCGTCAAAGCCCATCATTTTGGGAAAACCAAAAATAATGAAAATTAAGACCACGGCGATACGGGCAATTAATAACAAAACGGGGCGTGCAGCACCAAAATCAAAATAACGTAGTGAGTTCATAACCAATCCCTTTGCAAGATAATGTGATTTAAACGTAATACACACTCTGGCACCTCGCCACGCCCCAGGAGTTGAGATATTCGCTAATTATCCTGGTTACAGTGATTTAAGCGCGATGTCCTCATCTGTCAGCAGTTTCGCATCAAACGTTTTGTCGCTCTGGATCCATTTGCGGATTGGGCGAATCTCACGGCCCTGATTCAGCGTGACTGCACCGATAAGCACGCCGTTTTGCAGATTAAACCAAATCGCCTTCTGAGTTTCCGGGTTGCCACGACAAAGCCAGTCATCGCCATGCATATCGCCAATAAACTGTAAGTTATCACTGTACTGATCGCTCCAGAACCACGGCGGCGGCAGTCGCGGAAGCGGTAGCCCCAACATTGCGGAAGCGGCAATTTGCGCCTGGTTATTGGCGTTTTCCCAGCTTTCGCAGCGGTGTAGTGCACCATTATCAAGACGGGTGATTGCCACATCGCCACCGGCAAAGATCGCGGGATCGCAGGTGCGGCAAGCCTCATCAATGACAATGCCATTGGCAGTATCAAGGTTGGCCTCGCGAGCCAGTTGGTCGTTGGCGCTGATACCAATACCGTAAATCACCACATCGGCCTGAAGCGTTTCGCCACTTTGCAGCGTCAGTTCTACGTTTTCACCATCGACCACATGTTCAATGGCATTATTGAGCAGAATGTGCACACCAGCCTGCTGATGGCGCTGTAAAAGATAGCGTTGCACGGGCGGTGGTGCATTACGGCCCATGACGGTTGCCGCCAGTTCAATCACTGTCACCTTACATCCGCGCTGCGTGGCGCTGGCAGCCAGTTCCAGACCAATAGTTCCGGCACCGACAATCACGACTGACCGTTCGGGCTGCAGAACTTCTCGCAGTCTGGCGGCATCGCCGGCATGGCGCAGAGTAAAGCAGCGTTCTCCCAGTGCATCAAGCAACGGCAGCGGTCGGGCTGCCGCGCCGGTTGCTATAAAAAGCTGATCCCAGTGCCAGCTTTCGCCGTTGGTTAACACTAACTCTCGTGTGTCGCGGCCCAATGTTTTGATGGTTACACCGGAATGCAGATGAACATTGTTTTCCTGCCACCAGTGAGCGGGTAACACAGACTGCAACTGTGGGGAATCTTCCTGCAACATGGATTTCGAGAGCGGGGGGCGTTCATAAGGAAGATGTTGCTCATCGGAAAACAGATGCAGCTCACCGGTGAACCCTTGCTGGCGTAGCGAGGCCGCAGCCATTGCCGCCGCTTGCCCGCCACCGACAATAATGATCGTTTTTTCTTTCATCGTGCTTCCTTAAAGATCCAGCCCAGCCGCTACGTGGCGAATGCCGCGAATCGCTAAACCCGCATCAGCGTTGATCATCACACCGCTTAATGCGCGATTATTGCGCCGCGATGCCAACATCACATACGGACCCGTAAAATCCGCCGGTTGCGGGAAAAATTGCAGCGGTAATATGGCGGCAATTTTCTCCGGCGTCAGAGACTGCATTATCGAGGTTTCACTTTGCCCGAGCGCCTGTGGGCCGCGCAGGTCGCTGGCCATACCACACGGGCCGACGCCATTCACCCGCACTTTCGGTGCCAGTTCATAAGCCAGTTGGCGAATAAGTCCGGTTGCGGCATGTTTACTGGCGGTGTACAGCGGGCCACCGCCGCCAGGATACCAGGCGGCATTTGACAGTGTGAAAATCATGCTGCCTTCACTGGCGATTAACGCCGGAGCGCAGGCTTTTGCGCCCAGCAGGTAACCGAGTACGTTGACATTAAACAGCTCGTGGAAGCCGGTTTCGAGCGTCTCTGCGGGAGTATTAACCAGTGAGGCATTGTGATCCCAGATGCCCGCATTGCCGATAAAACAATCCAGTTTGCCAGAACGAGTCAGGATCTGATCGACCGCGCGTTGATAATCGGCATAGCAGGTCACGTTACCTTCCACCGCCAGAATATGTTCGCCAAATCGCTGACGCAGACTGGCGACTTTTGCCGCCGACAGTTCCAGCGTGGCAACCTGCGCGCCTTCTTCGATAAATCTCTCGACCAGCGCCAGGCCTAATCCCGATCCGCCGCCGGTAATAAAGATGGACTCGTTATGCAGATCGCTCATGGCTGCGCCTCCGGTAAGTCGATGAAGATGTCACCACCTTCAACGTGTACTGGATAAGTGGTTAGCGGATCGGTGGCGGGCAGGCATAATGCTTTCCCCGTTTTCAGGCAAAAACTGGCGGCGTGCAGCGGGCACTCCACCGTGGCGTCATCTTCCAGATACCCTTCTGACATCGACGCATTACCATGGCTGCAACGATCGTTAATGGCATAAAACTCGCCGCCTACGTTGAACAGGGCGATGACGGGCGAGGTATCGATCCGGAGAGCCTCACCCTCCGGCACATCCGCAACGGGACACGCATAAATTCGATTCATCAGAACAGTACACTCAGGTTATGGGAAGTGATCACCGCTTGATCCAGGACGATATCCCGTTCCAGCAAGCGCCAGTTGTCATCTTCCAGACGGCGAACTTTGTCAAAACGAGTCCCGACATAGAACGCTTCATCGCGCTCTTTTTGTGCCCGATAAAGCAGATAATTTACCCGCACAGCAAATACGTTTGGGATGTCGGTTTCACTTACCTGGCAGTTGCTGATTAAGTGACGGGTGCGTGACGGCGGTTCTTCTGCCCAGGCCATACCCGTTTCCAGACGGGCGATTCGCCGTTCCAGCTGGTCTTTGGTGTCATTGAAAATCCAGGTCGTCGGCGGCTGGACGCCTTTGCGGCGGTCGCGTGTTTGCGCGTTAACTGTGGTGCGCATGGTGTAACGAATCTCTTCGTCGAGCTGTGCCAGCCAGTCACGAAATTTCCAGTCATCCAGCAGACTGGCTTCGTGAAAGAGAAACTGGCTAATGCGGTGATGTAACTCCAGTGAAACTTGCGCACTCATTTCATCACCTCCTGCTGGTAAGCGGCGGTTTTATCGAGCACTTCCTGCCAGCTTTCGCTACTCAGAAGATCGGCCCAGCGTTGGTACATTCCACGAGCGGCCGTTTCTGAAAAGATATAGTTAGTAATGCCAGGAATGCCGTCGTCGCGGTGCTTTTCCTGACCAAGCCCCATTTCCAGACACAGTTTGCTGTTGCGGGCGCGGTGGCCTTTAAGCAATTTCTGGATTTCACACCAGTTCTCCGAGTCATCCTGCTCGAGAAAACCAGCAGGACCAAAAGCACGAGTGGCGCTGTTTTCAAAAGCGGCTTTAACTTCATCGGAGGCAGCTTTGTCAGTAATACAGAACGCCCACACTTCGACTTGATCAGGGCCGCGCGGATGCCAGACGCGGAGCGTGGCAGTGCCGTTGAGCCATGAAAGCGTGGGGAAAATATTGTTATGACCCGCCAGGCGCAGGGCGCGAACTTCACCTAAACGTTGTTCTGCTTCGGCATAGGTTTCGCGGTAATAGCTGGAAACTGCGCCATCGACCCAGACATTAGCATCCGGTTTTTCAGTAAAGAAGAAACCGCTGCCGTGACCGTCCTGACCAAACTGCAGCGCATCTTTGGCGGTTTCCCACACCGGGCGGGCAGTTTGTCCATCACCGAGACGCTTATCGCTGCCATCATCTTTCGCCCCTAATACCTGAACGGCAGAAGCATGGCTGAACAGAGCATGATACTGGTCACTGGCGAACTGCTCTGCCGGGAATTTCCAGTTGCAGTTGATCACCCACTTTTGTACGCCGCCGACAATTTCGGTGCCGCCTTCGCGACGATCCAGCATGCCATCCAGATACCAGGCAATGTCACCAAGGTAATCACGCAGGCCCGGTGCGCTGGTATCCCAGTTGCCAAAAATCAGCCCTTTATAACTCTCCACACAAGGAACTTCGTTTAGTCCCCAGTGGGATTTACACAACCCTTGTGGGTAGGCGCGAGGTTCCAGCGGTACATCGATCAACTCGCCGTTAATGCCATAAGACCAGCCGTGATACGGGCAGGTAAAGGCGCGCGTGTTGCCGCAATCTGCATAACTCACACGCATGGCCCGGTGGCGGCATTGGTTGAGAAACGCCTTGATGCTGCCGTCTTTCTGGCGCACCACGACAACCGCATCTTCTCCCATGTAGGTGTTAAAGAAATCACCGGTTTTTGGGATCTGGCTTTCGTGGGCGAGAAATAGCCAGCAACGACCGAAAATGCGCTCAAGCTCCAGTTGGTAAATGTCCGGGTCGGTATAAATACGCGGAGTGACCCGACCGTTTTGGGTGTCAATCAGTTGGTAAATGTTCAAATCTGAGGGTGTGGTCATATTTTTTAATCCTGAAAGATAAGATGTATTGACCTTCTATTTTTGTGCCATAAGGATGTTGCTGGTTGGTTGCTAATATGTGAAATAGTTAATTTCTACCAGCTGAGACGTTTTTTCGATAACAAGGGGAAGGTGATGGAACTACGGCATTTACGCTATTTCGTCGCAGTGGCGCAGGCACTGAACTTTACCCGTGCGGCGGAAAAACTGCATACCTCACAGCCTTCGTTAAGCAGCCAGATCCGCGATCTTGAAAACTGTGTCGGTGTTCCGTTACTGGTGAGGGATAAGCGCAAAGTCGCGTTGACGGCGGCGGGAGAATGTTTTCTCCAGGACGCGCTGGCAATCCTCGAACAAGCGGAAAATGCCAAATTACGGGCGCGGAAAATTGTTCAGGAAGACAGACAATTAACCATTGGCTTTGTGCCATCGGCGGAAGTGAATTTACTGCCAAAAGTATTACCGATGTTTCGTCTCAGACAGCCAGACACCTTAATTGAGCTGGTGAGTTTAATCACCACGGAACAGGAAGAAAAAATTCGCCGTGGTGAACTCGACGTCGGCTTAATGCGCCATCCCGTTTATAGCCCGGAGATTGATTATCTGGAGCTTTTTGACGAACCATTAGTGGTGGTGTTACCGGTTGATCACCCTTTAGCACATGAAAAAGAGATCACTGCCGCGCAACTGGATGGCGTGAATTTCGTCAGTACTGATCCAGCGTATTCCGGTTCGCTTGCGCCGATCGTTAAAGCGTGGTTTGCGCAAGAAAACAGCCAGCCAAATATCGTCCAGGTGGCAACGAATATTCTGGTGACCATGAATCTGGTGGGGATGGGGCTGGGCGTCACTTTGATACCCGGTTATATGAATAATTTTAATACCGGCCAGGTGGTATTTCGACCCATTGCCGGAAATGTGCCTGCCATTGCTTTACTGATGGCGTGGAAGAAAGGGGAGATGAAGCCGGCATTACGCGATTTCATCGCCATTGTGCAGGAACGTTTGGCATGCGTAACGGCATAATTACGCATTATTTTTGCAACATGCGTCGCGGCTCGCAGTTTTTTAGTGCTTGTGAACTGGCGTTACAGACATCAGGAAGCAGGCTCGAATATTCTTATTTTTCAACTTGCACCAACATTCGATTAACCCCAGACTAACGCCTCCTGACGGGAGGGACTCATGGTTTTGCAATCCACGCGCTGGTTGGCGCTCGGCTATTTCACATACTTTTTTAGTTACGGCATTTTTCTACCTTTCTGGAGCGTCTGGCTTAAAGGGATTGGTTTAACGCCAGAAACCATCGGCCTGTTATTGGGGGCGGGTCTGGTTGCCCGTTTCCTCGGGAGTTTGCTCATCGCGCCCCGCGTCAGCGATCCTTCCCGCCTGATTTCCGCCTTGCGCGTGCTGGCACTGCTGACACTTCTCTTTGCTGTCGCCTTCTGGGCGGGGGCGCACGTAGCGTGGCTGATGCTGGTGATGATTGGCTTTAACCTCTTTTTCTCACCGCTGGTACCGTTGACCGATGCACTGGCGAATACGTGGCAAAAGCAGTTCCCGCTTGATTACGGCAAAGTGAGACTGTGGGGCTCGGTGGCGTTTGTCATTGGCTCGGCGCTGACGGGCAAACTGGTCAGTATGTTTGATTATCGGGTGATCCTCGCGCTGTTAACGTTGGGCGTGGCATCCATGCTGCTCGGCTTTCTCATCCGTCCGACGATTCAGCCACAAGGGGCAAGCCGCCAGCAGGAGAGCACCGGTTGGTCTGCGTGGTTGGCGCTGGTTCGCCAGAACTGGCGCTTTCTGGCCTGCGTTTGTTTATTGCAGGGGGCGCATGCGGCCTATTACGGTTTTAGCGCCATTTACTGGCAGGCTGCTGGCTACTCGGCCTCGGCGGTGGGCTATTTGTGGTCGCTGGGCGTGGTGGCGGAAGTCATTATCTTTGCGCTGAGTAATAAACTTTTCCGCCGTTGTAGTGCACGCGATATGCTGTTGATCTCGGCGATTTGCGGCGTAGTGCGCTGGGGCATTATGGGAGCAACTACGGCGTTGCCGTGGTTGATAGTGGTGCAAATTCTGCATTGCGGCACCTTCACGGTCTGCCACCTGGCCGCCATGCGCTATATTGCCGCTCGCCAGGGTAGCGAAGTCATCCGTTTACAGGCGGTTTACTCTGCCGTCGCGATGGGCGGCAGTATTGCGATCATGACCGTTTTCGCCGGTTTCCTGTATCAATATCTGGGGCACGGCGTGTTCTGGGTGATGGCGCTGGTGGCGTTTCCGGCAATATTTTTGCGCCCGAAAGTTGTTCCCTCATGCTGATTCGAGCATTTTGCGGATCTGCTCCTGTTGATGTGTTGTCAACGTCAGGTCCGTATAGATCAGCGGTGGTGAAAAGAGCGGTAACGGCATGGTATAAGGCGCAATAATCAGTGCCGCACCGCGCGGAGCGCCTGTCTGCAAAAATGCCTTTACCGACATATGTTTAATGTTGAGCGGCAGTAACGTTAGTTCGCGTAGCTGTTGCTCAATCTGCGCTTCTCGCTCGCTATCATTACCGGTCAGTAGAATAATCTGTTTCTCATGCAGGTCGTTTTCCTGCATTAGCCAGGCACCGAAAATCACCGCGACCAGACCGCTTTCCTCATCAGAAAGATGGACGCCGTATTCACTTTCAAATCCGACCAGCGCCGCGCGGGTGGTACGCACCAGGCGTGGATACAGGCGGGCGAACTCTTCCGGCAGGGTGTTATCAATACCGATGGCAAACAAACTGCGATTTAACGCCTGGGCGAGGTGGGTATAAAGCTGATCGCATAACCCCTGTTCATCATAAAAACGAACATTTCCCAGCTCACGAAAATGGTTAACCAGACGTTTGATAGACTTACGCAGTTGTCTGTCCCGCTGATGCGCATCCCGCAGTGGATCGGGAACCCGCAACATGGAAAAAAGTAATGCCATGAACAGTGGCTCATCAGGCGGTACAGGCTGGAGCGCCCGACGCTGCCAGTGGCGTCCAATTTCCTGCGCTACCTGAAATTCAAGGCAGGATTCCGCCCAGCGACGTTGGAGCGGATTAAACTGAGGCGTAATTCCAGCGTGGTGTTGCAGCAAACAATATTGCAGATACAGACACAGGAAATGAATATCGCGCGTTTCAAAGCGTTTTTGCAGCCGTCGGGAGCAGAGATTCACTAACGCTTGTAGATTGGTATCGTCGTAAAAGTTACGCGCAATTCCGCGCCGCTTCAGTTCACTCTTCAGGGCGGGGGTGAAATGGCTGGTAATAAATGACGGACACAGACGGAAACCACGTCGTAGCCAGTGAAATAAACACAAACGTTGGTTAAGCACTGTACCTTCAACCCGGTAGCTACCGTCATAACCAGTAGTCAGTGTGAGTTGATGATAGCGCAGGATCTCCCGTCCTGTTTCGCTGATATCAAGACTGGCAATATCATCATCCACACCATTAAGCTCGCTGAAAGTTGCCGTGGTGGCGGTCAACCCCGGCTGAAAGAGTGTCAGCAAGATCTGGCAGCGGCGCTGGGGAGCCGAAAGGACAGATGGTGGAGCAAGCGTAGGCATCATCTGTAGATCTCCCATAAGCATAATTGATAAGAATAGCTAAAGTTTGCTCAGGGAAATGGCGAAGGGAATGCTAATCATCAGAAATGTTGGCAAGCGTCACAGAATTTTTCTCATCTTAAACTGTTCTGACCAGTGGATTAGCATGTCTTAAGGTGGTTTTGTGAATGATTATCGTGCTAGCGATCATGGGTTAGTTCTGCGGATTCAACGCGCTAAGGATAAAATCCACCATCTGTTCGCGATAAACATCGCCGTGACGATCGGAAAAAGCATCAATGTGTTCGCCATCCGGGATTAGGATCAACCGTTTTGGCTCTTTTGCCAGGCTATACAACTTTTCGCTGTGCTGCCATGGGATAACGTGATCAGCTTTACCGTGAATGAGTAAAAGCGGGATCGGGCTGACGCTGGCGATGTAATTTTCGCCGCTGTAACTCTCATCAAGTAAGTAGCCACTGCCGGGGATCATCTGGTTGGCGATGGTCGCATAAGAGGCAAATGTGGAGTCGAGGATCACCGCACGTATGCCTTCACGATCACCCTGACCAATAACATCAAGAATATTCGCCCCGCCAATACTCTGCCCGAACAGCACCAGCCGTTGTGGGTTTACATCACTGCGATGGCGCACCACATTGATGGCACTTTGCGTATCGTCCAGCAATCCGGCCTGGGACGGCGTACCTTTTGATTTACCAAACCCGCGATAATCAAACATAAAAACGTTGAAATTACGCTCGGGTAACCAACTGACCAGCGGCCAGTGGGCGGACATATTTCCGGCATTGCCGTGAGCATGAATAATGGTAGCAATGGCGTTATCAGCAGGGCCCGTCGAAGAAGGGATAAACCAGCCTTGCAGATGAGTACCGTCCTTAGCCGTAAATTCGACGGATTCCGCCGACCAGGGTTCGGGACCGTAGATTTTGTCGTCAGGGTAATAGAAAAAATTGATGGCGATGCGCGGTATTAAATAAATGCAGAAGGCAACAACAAAGAGAATAAACAGAATTTTGAGAACGCGTTTGTTCACTGGCAGCGCCATAACCTTTCCTTGCGACTTCTTTATCATCCATTAATCGGGGAAAGATGGTGGGAGAGTGACGAAAGAAAGTAAAGCGGTGAGGAAGTATTTCGGAATAGCGCCTGAAAGGCGAGGGCGGGTGAGTGACATCACCCGCCTGAGTCATTAACGCTTCAGAGCGTCGCTTAACTCGTCACGCATGTTCGCCAGCATGGCTTTCACAACGCGCGGGTTACCAGCAACGATGTTACCGGTCAGCATGTAGTTATGACCACCGGTGAAGTCGCTGACGATGCCGCCCGCTTCACGAACCAGCAGCTCGCCTGCGGCGAAATCCCACGGACGCAGACCGATTTCAAAGAAACCGTCAACACGACCCGCAGCGACGTAAGCCAGATCCAGCGCCGCAGAACCGGTACGACGGAAGTCTGCACATTCGTTGAACAGTTTGCCGACGATGTTTATGTAGGTGGTGGCGTACTGTTTTGCTTTGAACGGGAAGCCGGTCGCCAGAATAGTACCGTCGAGATCGCGAGCGGTGCTGCCGCGCAGACGGTAGCCGTTCAGCTGTGCGCCCTGACCGCGAGTGGCGGTGAACAGTTCGTTACGCATAGGATCGTATACCACAGCAACTTCGGTGCGGCCTTTGATACGAACGGCGATAGATACCGCGAAGTGCGGCAGACGTTTGATAAAGTTGGTAGTGCCATCCAGTGGATCGATAACCCATTGAACATCCTGATCGGTACCTTCAAGTTCACCGCTTTCTTCGGTGATGATGGTGTGCTGTGGGTAAGATTTACGAATCGTGTCGATAATCACCGCTTCGGCAGCTTTATCTACGTTGGTCACGAAATCGTTACTGCCTTTCTGGCTCGCTTCTACAGCGTCCGGGGTTTCATAGTTTTTGGCAATTAAATTACCCGCCTTGCGCGCTGCGCGCACGGCGATGTTCAGCATCGGATGCATCGGTCTCTCTCACTGGATGTTAAAGAACGGGAAAACGGCGCAGAGTATAGCAGCGAGATCGGCATCTGTCTTCGTTTTATGATAAGATGCGTGAATAATCTTTAGATGAAGAAAGACAATGCTGCAAAATATTCGAATTGTGCTGGTGGAGACGTCACACACCGGCAATATGGGTTCTGTTGCCCGTGCCATGAAAACAATGGGATTAACCAATCTGTGGCTGGTTAATCCACTGGTGAAACCCGACTCCCAGGCGATTGCCCTGGCAGCAGGGGCCAGCGATGTGATTGGTAATGCGCACATCGTCGATACGCTCGACGAAGCGTTGGCTGGTTGTAGCCTGGTGGTGGGCACCAGCGCACGTTCCCGCACGCTGCCGTGGCCGATGCTCGACCCGCGCGAATGCGGTCTGAAAAGCGTCGCTGAAGCGGCAAATACCCCGGTGGCGCTGGTGTTTGGTCGCGAGCGCGTCGGCTTGACCAATGAAGAGCTGCAGAAATGCCATTATCATGTCGCGATTGCGGCTAACCCGGAATACAGTTCGCTGAACCTGGCGATGGCGGTTCAGGTTATTGCCTATGAAGTGCGCATGGCCTGGCTGGCAACTCAGGAAAATGGCGAGCAGGTCGAGCATGAAGAGACGCCGTATCCGCTGGTCGATGATCTGGAGCGTTTTTATGGTCATCTGGAGCAAACGCTGCTGGCAACCGGTTTTATCCGTGAAAACCATCCGGGGCAGGTGATGAATAAATTGCGCCGTCTGTTTACCCGTGCACGCCCGGAAAGCCAGGAATTGAATATCCTGCGCGGGATTCTGGCTTCTATTGAGCAGCAGAATAAAGGTAACAAGGCCGAATAACAGTGGTTGCCTGATGCGATGCTTAACGCGTCTTATCAGGCCTGTAAGTGCACGGAATCTCAGGTTGGATAAGGTGTTCACACCGCATCCGACAACAGGTACAAACGCCACGATAAAAAAATGGCACTGAAGGTTAAATACCCGACTAAATCAGTCAAGTAAATAGTTGACCAATTTACTCGGGAATGTCAGACTTGACCCTGCTATGCAATACCCCCACTTTTACAATAAAAAACCCCGGGCAGGGGCGAGTTTGAGGTGAAGTAAGACATGAGACTGACATCTAAAGGGCGCTATGCCGTGACCGCAATGCTTGACGTTGCGCTCAACTCTGAAGCGGGCCCGGTACCGTTGGCTGATATTTCCGAACGTCAGGGAATTTCCCTTTCTTATCTGGAACAACTGTTTTCCCGTCTGCGTAAAAATGGTCTGGTTTCCAGCGTACGTGGACCAGGCGGTGGTTATCTGTTAGGCAAAGATGCCAGCAGCATCGCCGTTGGCGAAGTGATTAGCGCCGTTGACGAATCTGTAGATGCCACCCGTTGTCAGGGTAAAGGCGGCTGCCAGGGCGGCGATAAATGCCTGACCCACGCGCTGTGGCGTGATTTGAGCGACCGTCTTACCGGTTTTCTCAATAACATTACTTTAGGCGAACTGGTTAATAACCAGGAAGTGCTGGATGTGTCTGGTCGTCAGCATACTCACGACGCGCCACGCACCCGCACACAAGACGCGATCGACGTTAAGTTACGCGCTTAATAAAAAGAATTCAGAATCAGGCCGGAGTGCTAAACACTCCGTAAACACGGTCGTACATCCAGCCGGTAGCCTGGTTCCTTGCATTGAGTGATGTACGGAGTTTATAGAGCAATGAAATTACCGATTTATCTCGACTACTCCGCAACCACGCCGGTGGACCCGCGTGTTGCCGAGAAAATGATGCAGTTTATGACGATGGACGGAACCTTTGGTAACCCGGCCTCCCGTTCTCACCGTTTCGGCTGGCAGGCTGAAGAAGCGGTAGATATCGCCCGTAATCAGATTGCCGATCTGGTCGGCGCTGACCCGCGTGAAATCGTCTTTACCTCTGGTGCAACCGAATCTGACAACCTGGCGATCAAAGGTGCAGCCAACTTTTATCAGAAAAAAGGCAAGCACATCATCACCAGCAAAACCGAACATAAAGCGGTACTGGATACCTGCCGTCAGCTGGAGCGCGAAGGTTTCGAAGTCACCTACCTGGCACCGCAGCGTAACGGCATTATCGACCTGAAAGAACTTGAAGCAGCGATGCGTGACGACACCATCCTCGTTTCTATCATGCACGTGAATAACGAAATCGGCGTGGTGCAGGATATCGCGGCTATCGGCGAAATGTGCCGTGCTCGCGGCATTATCTATCACGTTGATGCAACCCAGAGCGTGGGCAAACTGCCTATCGATCTGAGCCAGTTGAAAGTTGACCTGATGTCTTTCTCCGGCCACAAGATTTATGGCCCGAAAGGTATCGGTGCGCTGTATGTGCGTCGTAAACCGCGCGTACGCATCGAAGCGCAAATGCACGGCGGCGGTCACGAGCGCGGTATGCGTTCCGGCACTCTGCCTGTTCACCAGATCGTCGGTATGGGCGAAGCCTATCGCATCGCAAAAGAAGAGATGGCGACCGAGATGGAACGTCTGCGCGGCCTGCGTAACCGTCTGTGGAACGGCATCAAAGATATCGAAGAAGTTTACCTGAACGGTGACCTGGAACACGGTGCGCCGAACATTCTCAACGTCAGCTTCAACTACGTTGAAGGTGAGTCGCTGATTATGGCGCTGAAAGACCTCGCGGTTTCTTCCGGTTCCGCCTGTACGTCAGCAAGCCTCGAACCGTCCTACGTGCTGCGCGCGCTGGGGCTGAACGACGAGCTGGCACATAGCTCTATCCGTTTCTCTTTAGGTCGTTTTACTACTGAAGAAGAGATCGACTACACCATCGAGTTAGTTCGTAAATCCATCGGTCGTCTGCGTGACCTTTCTCCGCTGTGGGAAATGTACAAGCAGGGCGTGGATCTGAACAGCATCGAATGGGCTCATCATTAATCGGTATCGGAATCAGGAGAATTTATAATGGCTTACAGCGAAAAAGTTATCGACCATTACGAGAATCCGCGTAACGTGGGTTCCTTTGACAACAACGACGAGAACGTCGGCAGCGGCATGGTGGGTGCACCGGCCTGTGGCGACGTGATGAAGTTGCAGATTAAAGTCAACGATGAAGGTATCATTGAAGACGCGCGTTTTAAAACTTACGGCTGCGGTTCTGCTATCGCTTCCAGCTCCCTGGTCACCGAATGGGTGAAAGGGAAGTCTCTCGACGAAGCGCAGGCGATCAAAAACACCGATATTGCTGAAGAACTTGAACTGCCGCCGGTGAAAATTCACTGTTCTATTCTGGCAGAAGACGCGATCAAAGCCGCCATTGCGGACTATAAAAGCAAACGTGAAGCAAAATAAGAGTTGAGGTTTGGTTATGTCGATTACACTGAGCGACAGTGCAGCAGCGCGAGTAAATACCTTTCTGGCTAACCGCGGCAAAGGGTTTGGCCTGCGTCTGGGCGTGAGAACCTCCGGATGTTCAGGTATGGCTTATGTACTGGAATTTGTTGACGAACCGACGCCGGAAGACATCGTGTTTGAAGACAAAGGCGTGAAAGTCGTGGTCGATGGCAAAAGCCTGCAATTTCTGGACGGTACGCAACTGGATTTCGTAAAAGAAGGCCTAAACGAAGGGTTTAAATTTACCAACCCGAACGTCAAAGATGAGTGTGGTTGCGGCGAAAGCTTCCACGTTTGATGCGCATACCGATAACCCCACCGTGGTCGCCTGCGCGTGGGGTTTGTTTTACCTGATTCGCCGTTATCGCGGCGGATCGCAGCCCTGAGAATGTTATGGATTACTTCACCCTCTTTGGCTTGCCTGCCCGTTATCAACTCGATACCCAGGCACTGAGCCTGCGTTTTCAGGATCTACAACGTCAGTATCATCCTGATAAATTCGCCAGCGGAAGCCAGGCGGAACAACTCGCCGCCGTACAGCAATCTGCAACCATTAACCAGGCCTGGCAAACGCTGCGTCATCCGTTAATGCGCGCGGAATATTTGCTTTCTTTGCACGGCTTTGATCTCGCCAGCGAGCAGCATACTGTGCGCGACACCGCGTTCCTGATGGAACAGCTGGAGCTGCGCGAAGAACTGGACGAGATCGAACAGGCGAAAGATGAAGCGCGGCTGGAAAGCTTTATCAAACGTGTGAAAAAGATGTTTGATACCCGCCATCAGTTGATGGTTGAACAGTTAGATAACGAGACGTGGGACGCGGCGGCGGATACCGTGCGTAAGCTGCGTTTTCTCGATAAACTGCGAAGCAGTGCCGAACAACTCGAAGAAAAACTGCTCGATTTTTAATTTCTGGAAGCTAAACATGGCCTTATTACAAATTAGTGAACCTGGTTTGAGTGCTGCGCCGCATCAGCGTCGTCTGGCGGCCGGTATCGACCTGGGCACAACCAACTCGCTGGTGGCGACGGTGCGCAGCGGTCAGGCCGAAACGTTAGCCGACCATGAAGGCCGTCACCTGCTGCCATCTGTTGTTCACTATCAACAGCAAGGGCATTCGGTGGGTTATGACGCGCGTACTAACGCAGCGCTTGACACCGCCAACACCATTAGTTCTGTTAAACGTCTGATGGGGCGCTCGCTGGCTGATATCCAGCAACGCTATCCGCATCTGCCTTATCAATTCCAGGCCAGCGAAAATGGCCTGCCGATGATTGAAACGGCGGCGGGGCTGCTGAACCCGGTGCGCGTTTCTGCGGACATCCTCAAAGCACTGGCGGCGCGGGCAACTGAAGCCCTGGCAGGCGAGCTGGATGGTGTCGTTATCACCGTTCCGGCGTACTTTGACGATGCCCAGCGTCAGGGCACCAAAGACGCGGCGCGTCTGGCGGGCCTTCACGTCCTGCGCTTACTTAACGAACCGACCGCTGCGGCTATCGCCTACGGGCTGGATTCCGGTCAGGAAGGCGTGATCGCTGTTTATGACCTCGGCGGCGGGACGTTTGATATTTCCATTCTGCGCTTAAGTCGCGGCGTGTTTGAAGTGCTGGCAACCGGCGGTGATTCCGCGCTCGGCGGCGATGATTTCGACCATCTGCTTGCGGATTACATTCGCGAGCAGGCGGGCATTCCTGATCGTAGCGATAACCGCGTTCAGCGTGAACTGCTGGATGCTGCCATTGCGGCCAAAATCGCGCTGAGCGATGCGGTCTCCGTGACCGTTAACGTTGCGGGCTGGCAGGGCGAAATCAGCCGTGAACAATTCAATGAACTGATCGCGCCACTGGTAAAACGAACCTTACTGGCTTGTCGTCGCGCGCTGAAAGATGCGGGCGTAGAAGCTGATGAAGTGCTGGAAGTGGTGATGGTGGGCGGTTCTACTCGCGTGCCGCTGGTGCGTGAACGAGTAGGCGAATTTTTCGGTCGTCCACCGCTGACTTCTATCGACCCGGATAAAGTCGTCGCTATTGGCGCGGCGATTCAGGCGGATATTCTGGTGGGTAACAAGCCAGACAGCGAAATGCTGCTGCTTGATGTGATCCCACTGTCGCTGGGCCTCGAAACGATGGGCGGCCTGGTGGAGAAAGTGATTCCGCGTAATACCACGATTCCGGTGGCTCGCGCCCAGGATTTCACCACCTTTAAAGATGGTCAGACGGCGATGTCTATCCATGTAATGCAGGGTGAGCGTGAACTGGTGCAGGACTGCCGCTCGCTGGCGCGTTTTGCGCTGCGTGGTATCCCGGCGCTACCGGCTGGCGGCGCGCATATTCGCGTGACGTTCCAGGTCGATGCTGACGGTCTTTTGAGCGTGACGGCGATGGAAAAATCCACCGGCGTTGAGGCGTCTATCCAGGTCAAACCGTCTTACGGCCTGACCGACAGCGAAATCGCCTCGATGATTAAAGACTCAATGAGCTATGCCGAGCAGGACGTAAAAGCCCGTATGCTGGCAGAACAAAAAGTAGAAGCGGCGCGTGTGCTGGAAAGTCTGCACGGCGCGCTGGCTGCTGATGCCGCGCTGTTAAGCGCCGCAGAGCGTCAGGTCATTGACAATGCTGCCGCTCACCTGAGTGAAGTGGCGCAGGGCGATGATGTTGACGCCATCGAACAAGCGATTAAAAACGTAGACAAACAAACCCAGGATTTCGCCGCTCGCCGCATGGACCAGTCGGTTCGTCGTGCGCTGAAAGGCCATTCCGTGGACGAGGTTTAATATGCCAAAGATTGTTATTTTGCCTCATCAGGATCTCTGTCCTGATGGCGCTGTTCTGGAAGCTAATAGCGGTGAAACCATTCTCGACGCAGCTCTGCGTAACGGTATCGAGATTGAACACGCCTGTGAAAAATCCTGTGCTTGTACCACCTGCCACTGCATCGTTCGTGAAGGTTTTGACTCACTGCCGGAAAGCTCAGAGCAGGAAGACGACATGCTGGACAAAGCCTGGGGACTGGAGCCGGAAAGCCGTTTAAGCTGCCAGGCGCGCGTCACCGACGAAGATTTAGTGGTCGAAATCCCGCGTTACACTATCAACCATGCGCGTGAGCATTAACAGAGGTTACTATGGGACTTAAGTGGACCGATAGCCGCGAAATTGGCGAAGCACTGTACGATGCGTATCCCGATCTTGATCCGAAAACGGTTCGATTCACCGATATGCATCAGTGGATTTGCGATCTGGAAGATTTCGACGACGACCCGCAGGCATCCAACGAAAAAATCCTCGAAGCGATTTTGTTGGTCTGGCTGGACGAAGCCGAGTAAATGAACGGGCTGCCTGGGGGTAGCCCGTTTTGCTGTTAAACGAATAAGGATAACTAAAATGACAGAAGCGATGAAAATTACCCTCTCTACCCAACCTGCCGATGCGCGCTGGGGAGAAAAAGCAACTTACAGCATTAATAATGATGGCATTACCCTGCATTTGAACGGGGCAGACGATCTGGGGCTGATCCAGCGTGCGGCGCGCAAGATTGATGGTCTGGGCATCAAACATGTTCAGCTAAGCGGTGAAGGCTGGGATGCGGATCGTTGCTGGGCATTCTGGCAAGGTTACAAAGCTCCGAAAGGCACACGTAAAGTGGAGTGGCCGGATCTGGACGATGCCCAGCGTCAGGAACTGGATAACCGCCTGATGATCATCGACTGGGTGCGTGACACCATTAACGCACCGGCGGAAGAGCTGGGGCCATCGCAACTGGCACAGCGTGCTGTTGATCTGATCAGCAACGTCGCAGGCGATCGTGTGACTTATCGGATCACCAAAGGTGAAGATCTGCGTGATCAAGGTTATATGGGGCTGCACACGGTCGGGCGCGGTTCAGAACGTTCCCCGGTATTGCTGGCGCTGGATTACAACCCAACTGGCGATAAAGAAGCGCCAGTGTACGCGTGCCTGGTAGGTAAAGGTATCACTTTTGACTCCGGCGGCTACAGCATCAAACAGACTGCGTTTATGGACTCGATGAAGTCGGACATGGGCGGCGCGGCAACGGTTACCGGAGCGCTGGCGTTTGCCATTACGCGCGGACTGAATAAGCGCGTGAAGCTGTTCCTCTGCTGTGCGGATAACCTGATCAGCGGCAACGCGTTCAAACTGGGCGATATTATTACCTATCGCAACGGTAAAAAAGTTGAAGTGATGAACACTGATGCGGAAGGGCGTCTGGTGCTGGCCGATGGCCTGATTGATGCCAGTGCGCAGAAACCGGAACTGATCATTGATGCGGCGACCCTCACCGGGGCGGCGAAAACCGCGCTGGGTAATGATTATCACGCGCTGTTCAGTTTTGACGATGCGCTTGCCGGTCGCTTGCTGGCGAGTGCCGCGCAGGAGAATGAACCGTTCTGGCGTCTGCCGCTGGCGGAGTTCCACCGCAGCCAGCTGCCGTCTAACTTTGCCGAACTGAACAATACCGGAAGCGCGGCGTATCCGGCAGGTGCAAGTACGGCTGCGGGCTTCCTGTCGCACTTTGTTGAGAACTATCAGCAAGGCTGGCTGCATATCGACTGCTCGGCGACTTACCGTAAAGCGCCGGTTGAACAGTGGTCTGCGGGTGCTACGGGACTTGGTGTGCGCACGATTGCTAATCTGTTAACGGCGTAAACTAATATGCCGGATGCGGCGTAAACGCCTTATCCGGCCTACAAATTGCGAAAATCCAATAGATTGCGACTCCCTTGTAGATTGCGACTCCCTTGTAGGCCTGATAAGCGTGGCGCATCAGGCACTTGCTCCCCGAACGTTGAATGAATTGTGGTTCTTATGTCCGAAACAAAAAACGAACTTGAAGACCTGCTGGAAAAAGCAGCAACCGAACCGGCTCACCGCCCGGCCTTTTTCCGTACTCTACTGGAATCCACCGTCTGGGTGCCTGGTACGGCGGCGCAGGGCGAGGCAGTAGTTGAAGATAGCGCGCTTGATTTACAGCACTGGGAAAAAGAAGACGGCACCAGCGTCATTCCTTTTTTTACCTCGTTAGAAGCACTTCAACAGGCGGTTGAAGACGAACAGGCATTTGTCGTAATGCCCGTTCGCACATTGTTTGAGATGACCCTTGGCGAAACGCTCTTCCTTAATGCCAAACTGCCAACCGGTAAAGAGTTTATGCCGCGTGAAATCAGTTTGTTGATTGGTGAAGAAGGGAATCCGCTGAGTAGCCAGGAAGTACTGGAAGGCGGTGAATCGCTGATATTATCGGAAGTCGCAGAGCCGCCAGTACAAATGATTGATTCACTCACCACCTTATTTAAAACCATTAAGCCAGTGAAGCGTGCTTTTATTTGTTTAATTAAAGAGAGCGAAGAGGCACAGCCTAATTTACTTATTGGCATTGAAGCCGATGGTGATATCGAAGAAATTATTCAGGCGGCGGGAAGTGTAGCGACCGATACATTACCTGGCGATGAACCCATCGATATTTGTCAGGTGAAAAAAGGGGAAAAAGGAATTAGCCACTTTATTACCGAACATATTGCGCCATTCTATGAACGTCGCTGGGGTGGTTTTTTGCGTGACTTTAAACAGAACCGGATAATCTAAAATATGCCGCCCCAAAGGGCGGCATTCGGGCTTACCTGCTGTTCTGAAGGTTGTTAACCACCAATAAATTGTTACCGGAGAGACTCCGGTTATTATTTACCTCGGTTAACAGCGCACCAGAAACAATAAGTACGATACAAAAGCACCGTATCTTCATTGTGCGGTCCATGCGAAGACCGCATCACGACAGCACCACTGGCGATATTGCCGCGATAGCAAGCGCTGTGAAACACCTGCATTTACGGCCATGGAACATCCTTTCCTTAAGCCAGCGCCCGTTTGCGAGACGGCGGAAAGGGCCGGTGTCGATAATACGCTAAATAAACAATGATTACTCTCTTTCGCTTGACAAAAAGAGAGTTACTGGCGAGTATTGCTTTGCTGTGAAGCACCTGCGTTGCTCATGCAACACAAGCCAATCTGCTGGAAAGGCCGCGAACCAGACCAGCAATAAAAAACCGCCAAATTCGGCGGTTTTTTATTGCCTGTTAAAAGCTTATTTCTCTGGCTCAACCGGTAAATCTGCTCGTGCGCCCCATTCACTCCATGCGCCGTCGTACAGTTTCACGTTTGGCACATCAAGTGTCGCGAGTGCCAACAAAACCACGGCTGCCGTTACACCAGAGCCGCAGCTGACGATAATCGGTTTGTCATAGCTGACGCCGCGACCAAAAAATATCGCATCCAGTTCATCGGTCGTTTTTAGTTCGCCTTCGCGCACCAGTTCCGTCCACGGAACGTTCAATGCACCGGGAATATGTCCGCGACGTAAACCTGGGCGAGGTTCATCAACTTCTGCGTTAAAACGTGCAGCCGGGCGGGCATCAATAATTTGCGCCGTATTTTCATGGCTTGCCAATAACACATCGGTGACTTTCACCACGGCTTCAGGATTAAACGTGGCGTTAAACTCTCCTTCCGGCAGCTCTACTGCACCTTCTTCTAACAGCAGATCATCGCGCTGCCAGCCTGCAAGTCCACCCCCCAGAATCGACACTTTCTCTACACCAAAGGTGCGCAGCATCCACCATGCTCGTGGGGCTGAGAAAAGATTACCTTCGTCATAGATAATCAGGTGCTTATCCTGGTTAACGCCTAATTCACGCATCGCCACGGCGAACGTTTCCGGGCGCGGCAGCATGTGCGGAAGCGGGGAAGTGTGATCAGAAAGCGCTTCGATATCAAAAAACACTGCGCCGGGAATATGTCCATTCAGATACTCCTGAGCAACGTTACGATCTTCCTGTCCAGGCGACGCCATGCGGGCATCGATAATCTGAATTTCCGGGTCATCAATATGTTCGGCGAGCCAGTCGGCTCCTACAAACCATGTCGTGGACATAGGCATCTCCATTTTTGCCGGGGTTAGGCTAAATTGTCGGATGTTTAGTGAAAAGCGACAAGCAAAAGAGGCTGATTTGGCTGTCTGAGCCACAATTCTCACTAAAATTCGGATTGTATGGGCGTGATACTGAATTACATAACGTAAATTCTCACGCATAATAATTATTCGACGTTGCTAACGGGCCATTGTGGCAGGGATGAAAAATGAAAAAGTTACGCGTAGCCGCCTGCATGCTAATGCTGGCGCTGGCAGGGTGCGACAACAACGATAACGCGCCAACAGCGGTGAAAAAAGATGCGCCTTCTGAAGTTACTAAAGCGGCCTCTTCAGAAAACGTGAGTTCAGCAAAACTTTCCGCGCCGGAGCGACAAAAACTGGCCCAACAGAGTGCCGGTAAGGCGCTGACATTGCTGGATCTCTCTGAAGTTCAACTTGATGGCGCAGCCACGCTGGTGCTGACGTTCTCCATTCCTCTCGACCCGGATCAGGATTTCTCACGCGTTATCCATGTCGTCGATAAGAAAAGCGGCAAAGTGGATGGTGCCTGGGAGCTGTCAGATAATCTTAAAGAGTTGCGTTTACGCCACCTCGAACCGAAACGTGATTTGATCGTCACTATTGGCAAGGAGGTCAAAGCACTCAACAACGCAACCTTCAGTAAAGATTACGAAAAAACTATAACTACCCGTGATATCCAACCCAGCGTCGGTTTTGCCAGCCGTGGTTCGTTGTTACCTGGTAAAGTTATTGAAGGGCTGCCGGTAATGGCGCTCAACGTTAACAATGTCGATGTTAACTTCTTCCGTGTGAAACCAGAATCACTGCCCGCTTTCATTAGCCAATGGGAATACCGCAATTCGCTGGCGAACTGGCAGTCAGACAAACTGCTGCAGATGGCGGATCTGGTCTACACCGGACGGTTTGATCTCAATCCTGCGCGTAACACCCGTGAAAAATTATTGCTGCCGCTGGGCGATATCAAACCGCTTCAGCAGGCGGGCGTGTATCTGGCTGTGATGAATCAGGCTGGACGTTACGATTACAGTAATCCCGCGACGCTGTTTACGTTAAGTGATATTGGCGTTTCAGCTCACCGTTATCACAATCGTCTGGATATCTTTACCCAAAGTCTGGAAAACGGCGCGGCCCAGCAAGGAATAGAAGTCTCTTTATTAAATGAGAAAGGGCAGACTCTGACTCAGGCAACCAGTGATGCTCAGGGGTATGTGCAGCTGGAAAATGATAAAAACGCGGCATTACTGCTGGCGCGTAAAGACGGTCAGACAACGCTACTCGATTTAAAACTTCCGGCGCTGGACTTAGCAGAATTTAACATTGCTGGCGCACCGGGCTATAGCAAACAGTTTTTCATGTTTGGCCCGCGCGATCTTTATCGCCCGGGTGAAACAGTCATCCTCAATGGTTTATTGCGTGATGCAGATGGTAAAGCATTGCCCGATCAACCCATCAAGTTAGACGTGATTAAACCCGACGGGCAGGTACTCAGGAGCGTCGTTAGTCAGCCGGAGAATGGCCTCTACCACTTTACCTGGTCACTCGATAGCAATGCGGCAACCGGTATGTGGCATATTCGCGCTAACACGGGCGATAACCAGTATCGGATGTGGGATTTCCACGTCGAAGATTTTATGCCAGAGCGTATGGCGCTGAATCTGACCGGTGAGAAAACCCCGCTAACGCCGAAAGATGACGTGAAATTCTCCGTGGTGGGGTACTACCTGTATGGTGCACCTGCTAATGGTAATACTTTGCAAGGGCAACTTTTCCTGCGCCCACTGCGTGAAGCTGTGTCAGCCTTACCTGGTTTTGAATTCGGCGATATAGCTGCCGAAAATCTTTCCCGCACGCTGGATGAAGTTCAGTTGACGCTGGATGATAAAGGGCGTGGCGAAGTTTCTACAGAAAGCCAGTGGAAGGAAACGCATTCCCCATTACAGGTTATTTTCCAGGGTAGTTTGTTGGAATCGGGCGGTCGCCCGGTGACGCGCCGCGCTGAGCAGGCTATCTGGCCTGCCGATGCATTGCCGGGGATCCGTCCGCAGTTCGCCTCGAAATCGGTTTACGATTATCGCACTGACAGCACGGTGAAACAGCCCATTGTTGATGAAGGCAGTAACGCCGCTTTTGACATCGTTTATAGCGATGCGCAAGGCGTAAAAAAAGCCGTGTCGGGCTTGCAGGTGCGCCTGATTCGCGAACGCCGCGATTACTACTGGAACTGGTCAGAAGATGAAGGCTGGCAGTCACAGTTTGATCAAAAAGATCTGATTGAAAATGAACAAACTCTGGATCTTCAGGCGGATGAAACCGGTAAGGTCAGTTTCCCGGTTGAGTGGGGCGCTTATCGTCTGGAAGTCAAAGCGCCGAATGAAGCGGTCAGTAGTGTGCGTTTCTGGGCTGGCTATAGCTGGCAGGACAACAGCGACGGGGGTGGTGCAGTGCGACCCGACCGTGTCACGCTGAAACTGGATAAAGCCAGTTATCGCCCTGGCGATACCATTAAGTTGCATATTGCCGCGCCAACGGCGGGTAAAGGTTATGCGATGGTCGAGTCCAGTGAAGGGCCGCTGTGGTGGCAAGAGATTGATGTTCCGGCTCAAGGGCTGGATCTGACGATTCCGGTCAATAAAACCTGGAATCGTCATGATCTTTATTTGAGTACGCTGGTGGTGCGTCCTGGCGATAAATCTCGCTCTGCGACGCCAAAACGCGCGGTTGGTGTGTTGCATCTGCCGCTTGGTGATGAAAACCGTCGCCTCGATCTGGCGCTGGAAACCCCCACCAAAATGCGCCCCAATCAGCCATTAACCGTGAAAATTAAAGCCAGCACTAAAAATGGTGAGATGCCAAAACAGGTGAATGTGCTGGTGTCTGCCGTTGATAGCGGTGTGCTGAATATTACTGACTACGTTACGCCAGATCCGTGGCAGGCGTTCTTTGGTCAGAAACGCTATGGCGCAGACATTTACGATATTTACGGTCAGGTTATTGAAGGTCAGGGGCGTCTGGCAGCCCTGCGTTTCGGTGGCGATGGTGATGAGCTGAAACGTGGTGGTAAACCGCCGGTCAATCACGTCAATATTGTCGCGCAGCAGGCGCTGCCGGTAACGCTCAACGAACAGGGCGAAGGCTCGGTTACACTGCCGATTGGCGATTTTAACGGTGAATTGCGCGTCATGGCGCAAGCCTGGACGGCAGATGACTTCGGAAGCAACGAAAGCAAAGTGATAGTTGCCGCACCGGTGATTGCTGAACTGAACATGCCGCGCTTTATGGCGAGTGGCGATACCTCGCGTCTGACGCTGGATATCACTAATCTTACCGATAAACCGCAAAAACTGAACGTTGCCCTGACCGCCAGTGGTTTGCTTGAACTGGTCAGCGATTCACCCGCAGCCGTTGAATTAGCGCCAGGTGTGCGTACTACGCTGTTTATCCCGGTGCGAGCATTGCCGGGTTATGGCGATGGAGAAATTCAGGCCACCATTAGCGGGTTAGCATTACCGGGTGAAACCGTTGCCGATCAGCATAAGCAGTGGAAAATCGGCGTCCGTCCGGCGTTCCCGGCACAAACGGTTAATTACGGTACGGCGTTACAGCCTGGTGAGACATGGGCGATTCCGGCGGATGGATTGCAAAACTTCTCGCCTGTTACGCTGGAAGGGCAATTGTTGTTGAGCGGCAAACCACCGCTGAACATCGCACGTTATATCAAAGAGTTAAAAGCGTATCCGTACGGCTGTCTTGAGCAAACCGCCAGCGGCCTGTTCCCGTCACTTTATACCAACGCAGCCCAACTGCAGGCGTTGGGCATCAAAGGCGACAGTGATGAGAAACGCCGTGCATCGGTCGATATCGGCATTTCCCGTTTGCTGCAAATGCAACGTGATAACGGCGGCTTTGCGCTGTGGGATAAAAACGGTGATGAAGAGTACTGGCTGACGGCTTACGTGATGGATTTCCTGGTCCGCGCAGGTGAGCAGGGTTACAGCGTGCCGACAGACGCCATTAACCGGGGGAATGAGCGTCTACTGCGCTATTTACAAGATCCGGGCATGATGTCGATTCCGTATGCGGATAATCTCAAAGCCAGTAAATTCGCCGTACAGTCTTACGCTGCGCTGGTGCTGGCCCGTCAGCAAAAAGCTCCACTGGGTGCGCTGCGTGAAATCTGGGAGCATCGTGCAGATGCCGCTTCTGGTTTACCGCTGCTGCAACTTGGCGTTGCGCAGAAAACCATGGGTGATGCGACGCGTGGTGAAGAAGCAATTGCGCTGGCGCTGAAAACGCCGCGTAATGATGAGCGGAAATGGCTGGGTGATTACGGTAGCCCACTGCGCGACAACGCGTTAATGCTCTCCTTGCTGGAAGAAAATAAACTGCTACCCGATGAGCAGAACACTTTGCTGAATACGCTTTCGCAGCAGGCGTTTGGTGAACGCTGGCTATCGACGCAGGAAAGTAACGCGTTGTTCCTGGCTGCCCGTACGGTTCAGGATTTACCGGGTAAATGGCAGGCGCAAACCTCTTTCTCAGCTGAGCCGCTGACAGGCGAGAAAACGCTAAACAGCAATCTGAATAGTGATCAACTTGCCACCTTGCAGGTGACCAACAGTGGCGATCAGCCGTTATGGCTGCGTGTGGATGCCAGCGGTTATCCGCAATCCGCACCTTTACCGGCGAACAATGTGCTGCAAATCGAGCGTCATATTCTTGGTACTGATGGTAAGAGCAAATCGCTGGACTCGTTACGTAGCGGCGATCTGGTGCTGGTCTGGTTGCAGGTAAAAGCCAGTAACAGCGTGCCGGATGCGTTAGTCGTGGATCTGCTGCCTGCGGGTCTGGAACTGGAAAACCAGAATCTGGCGAACGGTAGCGCCAGCCTGGAGCAAAGTGGTGGCGAAGTGCAAAACTTACTGAACCAGATGCAGCAGGCGAGCATTAAGCACATTGAGTTCCGTGACGATCGCTTTGTGGCGGCGGTTGCCGTTGATGAATACCAACCGGTAACGCTGGTGTATCTGGCGCGGGCGGTGACGCCGGGAACGTATCAGGTACCGCAACCGATGGTGGAATCAATGTATGTTCCCCAATGGCGGGCGACCGGCGCGGCTGAAGATTTGCTGATTGTCAGACCGTAAATGCCTCGCTTGTTAACCAAACGCGGCTGCTGGATAACGCTGGCAGCTGCGCCATTTCTCCTTTTTCTTGCAGCGTGGGGAGCAGATAAACTCTGGCCTCTACCGCTGCATGAAGTCAATCCCGCACGAGTGGTTGTGGCGCAGGATGGGACGCCGCTCTGGCGCTTTGCCGATGCGGAAGGCATCTGGCGTTATCCGGTAACAATCGAAGATGTTTCTCCACGTTACCTTGAAGCGCTGATCAATTATGAAGATCGCTGGTTCTGGAAGCATCCGGGGGTGAATCCATTCTCGGTGGCGCGCGCAGCATGGCAAGATCTCACTTCGGGAAGGGTTATTTCCGGTGGCAGCACGCTCACTATGCAGGTTGCTCGTCTGCTTGATCCTCACCCCAAAACATTTGGCGGCAAAATTCGCCAGCTCTGGCGCGCGTTGCAACTGGAGTGGCATCTGTCTAAGCGTGAAATTCTGACCTTGTATCTTAACCGCGCTCCATTTGGCGGTACGTTGCAGGGGATCGGTGCGGCAAGTTGGGCTTATCTCGGAAAATCGCCTGCGAATTTAAGCTATTCCGAGGCGGCAATGCTGGCGGTGTTGCCGCAAGCGCCCAGCCGACTGCGCCCGGATCGCTGGCCGGAACGTGCCGAAGCCGCGCGTAATAAAGTGCTCGAACGGATGGCTGCGCAAGGTGTGTGGTCCCGTGAGCAGGTAAAAGAATCAAGGGAAGAACCCATCTGGCTGGCACCCCGACAAATGCCGCAACTGGCACCGCTGTTTTCGCGCATGATGCTCGGTAAAAGCAAAAGCGACAAAATCGTTACTACGCTGGATGCCGGTCTTCAACGACGTCTGGAAGAACTGGCGCAAAACTGGAAAGGACGATTACCACCGCGCAGCTCACTGGCGATGATCGTGGTTGATCATACCGATATGCGTGTTCGCGGCTGGGTGGGTTCGGTTGATCTCAACGATGATTCACGCTTTGGTCATGTTGATATGGTCAATGCGATCCGATCGCCAGGATCGGTGCTCAAACCGTTTGTTTACGGTCTGGCGCTGGATGAAGGATTGATCCACCCGGCATCACTGCTGCAAGACGTCCCCCGGCGTACCGGTGACTACCGACCTGGCAACTTTGACAGCGGTTTTCATGGCCCGATCAGCATGAGTGAGGCGCTGGTGCGATCGCTGAACTTACCTGCTGTGCAGGTGCTGGAAGCCTATGGACCGAAACGGTTTGCGGCAAAGTTACGCAATGTTGGATTGCCGTTATATTTGCCCAACGGTGCTGCACCGAATCTTTCGCTCATTCTCGGCGGCGCTGGCGCAAAACTGGAAGATATGGTGGCAGCGTATACCGCGTTTGCTCGCCACGGCAAGGCAGGCAAATTGCGCTTACAGCCTGACGATCCGCTGCTTGAACGGCCTTTAATGTCGTCGGGGGCTGCGTGGATCATTCGCCGGATTATGGCTGATGAAGCGCAACCCTTGCCGGATGGTGCCTTGCCGCGCGTCGCCCCACTGGCATGGAAAACGGGCACCAGCTATGGCTATCGTGATGCCTGGGCGATTGGGGTTAACGCTCGCTATGTCATTGGGATCTGGACTGGCAGACCGGACGGCACGCCCGTTGTTGGTCAGTTTGGCTTTGCCAGCGCCGTACCATTGTTGAATCAGGTCAATAATATCTTACTGTCGCGCAGTGCGAATCTGCCGGAAGACCCACGTCCTGACTCTGTAAGTCGTGGCGTTATCTGCTGGCCGGGCGGACAGTCTTTGCCGGAAGGTGACGGTAACTGTCGCCGCCGCCTGGCAACCTGGCTGCTGGACGGGAGTCAGCCGCCAACTCTATTACTGCCGGAGCAGGAAGGCATTAATGGCATTCGTTTCCCCATCTGGCTGGATGAAAACGGCAAACGTGTTGCCGCTGATTGCCCTCAGGCGCGACAAGAAATGATAAATGTCTGGCCGCTACCGCTGGAACCCTGGTTGCCCGCATCAGAACGCCGCGCTGTGCGCTTACCACCGGCCTCGACAATTTGCCCGCCATACGGTCACGATGCACAACTCCCACTGCAGCTGACAGGTGTTCGCGATGGCGCGATTATTAAACGTTTACCGGGCGCAGCGGAAGCGACTTTGCCGTTGCAATCAAGTGGAGGGGCAGGTGAACGCTGGTGGTTTCTGAATGGCGAACCGTTAACTGAACGCGGGCACAACGTGACCCTGCATTTGATGGATAAAGGCGATTATCAATTGCTGGTGATGGATGAGGTGGGGCAAATCGCGACAGTGAAATTTGTCATGCAATAGTCTGTTTTGTCCCTGATTGTTGCTTAAACTAGGTTTATTTTAAAAAAATGTTACCTTCATCAATAGTCAACGGCTCTGTTGCTCATTATAATCCGCGCCATCTCGTACGCTGGTACAGACAACAACAGAACAATTTACAGAGGTAAAAATGGCTATTGAACGTACTTTTTCCATCATCAAACCGAACGCGGTAGCAAAAAACGTGATTGGTAGTATCTTTGCGCGCTTTGAAGCTGCAGGGTTCAAAATTGTCGGCACCAAAATGCTGCACCTGACCGTTGAACAGGCTCGTGGCTTTTATGCTGAACACGATGGAAAACCGTTCTTTGATGGTCTGGTTGAATTCATGACTTCTGGCCCGATCGTTGTTTCCGTGCTGGAAGGTGAAAATGCTGTTCAGCGTCACCGCGATCTGCTGGGCGCGACCAATCCGGCAAACGCACTGGCCGGTACTCTGCGTGCTGATTACGCTGACAGCCTGACCGAAAATGGTACCCACGGTTCTGATTCCGTCGAATCTGCCGCTCGCGAAATCGCTTATTTCTTCGGCGAAGGCGAAGTGTGCCCGCGCACCCGTTAATAATTTCGTAAATGCTACGTGCAAACGTGGCATCCGTGCGCCAGAATTTGTACAATGCAGCGCCCCCGGACGAGCAGCCGCTCACCGGGGCGTTTCTTTTTTCAACCCTCCAGGGGCCATAACGTGTAATAACGAGGCCGGAATAGCATATGTCTGAACAATTAGTCACACCTGAAAACGTCACCACTAAAGATGGAAAAATCAACCTGCTGGATCTCAACCGTCAGCAGATGCGGGAGTTTTTTAAAGATTTAGGTGAAAAACCCTTCCGCGCCGATCAGGTGATGAAGTGGATGTATCACTATTGCTGCGACAACTTTGATGAGATGACCGACATCAATAAAGTGTTGCGCGGCAAACTGAAAGAGGTGGCGGAAATCCGTGCACCGGAAGTGGTTGAAGAACAGCGTTCATCTGACGGCACCATTAAATGGGCAATTGCCGTTGGCGATCAGCGCGTTGAAACGGTGTATATCCCGGAAGACGACCGTGCCACGCTCTGCGTCTCTTCGCAGGTGGGGTGTGCGCTGGAGTGTAAATTCTGTTCCACCGCCCAGCAGGGCTTTAACCGCAACCTGCGGGTATCGGAAATTATCGGCCAGGTGTGGCGTGCGGCGAAAATTGTCGGCGCAGCAAAAGTCACCGGTCAGCGCCCAATCACTAACGTAGTGATGATGGGTATGGGCGAGCCGCTGCTCAACCTGAACAACGTCGTTCCGGCGATGGAAATCATGCTTGATGATTTCGGTTTTGGCCTGTCAAAACGTCGCGTCACGCTTTCCACTTCCGGTGTGGTTCCGGCGCTGGATAAACTTGGCGATATGATCGACGTTGCGCTGGCTATCTCCCTGCACGCGCCGAACGACGAAATTCGTGACGAAATTGTGCCGATCAACAAAAAGTACAATATCGAAACGTTCCTTGCTGCGGTGCGCCGTTATCTGGAGAAATCCAACGCCAATCAGGGCCGAGTCACTATTGAATACGTGATGCTTGACCACGTTAACGACGGCACTGAACACGCGCACCAACTGGCGGAGCTACTGAAAGATACGCCGTGTAAGATCAACCTGATCCCGTGGAACCCGTTCCCTGGCGCGCCGTATGGACGCAGTTCGAACAGCCGTATCGACCGTTTCTCAAAAGTGCTGATGAGCTACGGTTTCACCACTATTGTGCGTAAAACTCGTGGTGATGATATCGATGCTGCCTGTGGTCAGTTGGCGGGCGATGTTATCGACCGTACGAAACGTACCCTGCGTAAACGGATGCAGGGTGAAGCCATCGACATTAAAGCGGTCTGATAGCCATTACGCCACGGTTACTTTATGTACCGTGGCGTAATCTTTTATGAATGAAGTATTAAGTTGCAATTGTCTGGTCAATATTAACGGTGCGTTTTTGCTGACTTTAAGGCAGTATGTAACGATGCAACAGTAAGTTAGCCTTAGTGAATGTGGGCTTTGTCACGAGCACACAGACGGTCTTATACTGTATGATAACGGTTAACTTAACGGATGTTTCGCGGTGTGGGTGAGCATGATGGTTCACCGGCATCTCAATTCTCATTTAAACGTACCTGCAGCGAATGAATACTGAAGCCACGCACGACCAAAATGAAGCACTTACTACCGGCGCTCGCCTGCGTAATGCTCGCGAACAACTAGGACTTAGTCAGCAGGCCGTTGCTGAGCGACTTTGCCTGAAGGTTTCCACGGTACGCGACATTGAAGAAGATAAGGCACCCGCCGATCTTGCTTCAACATTCCTGCGCGGATATATCCGCTCTTATGCGCGTCTGGTACATATTCCAGAAGAAGAACTGCTGCCAGGGCTGGAAAAGCAGGCTCCACTACGGGCTGCAAAAGTTGCGCCGATGCAGAGTTTTTCCCTCGGTAAACGCCGTAAAAAACGCGACGGCTGGCTGATGACCTTCACCTGGCTGGTGTTGTTTGTGGTTATCGGCCTGAGCGGTGCCTGGTGGTGGCAAGACCACAAAGCTCAGCAGGAAGAGATCACCACTATGGCCGATCAATCTTCTGCGGAACTGAATAATAATCAAAGCCAGAGTGTACCGTTAGATACGTCGACAACCACAGATCAGGCTATGGCGACCACGCCGACATCACCTGTGGATACCACCGCAACTAACACGCAAACACCTGCCGCGACGACGGCTCCATCGCCAACCGTCGATTCACAACAGAATGCGGTTGTTCCACCTTCGCAGGCAAATGTTGATACCGCTGCGACTCCGGCACCAGCGGCAACAACAACACCAGATGGCGCTGCGCTGTTGCCAACCGATCAGGCTGGCGTGACCACGCCGGCGGTTGACCCGAATGCGCTGGTGATGAACTTTACTGCCGATTGCTGGCTGGAAGTCACCGATGCTACCGGTAAAAAACTGTTTAGCGGTATGCAGCGTAAAGACGGTAATTTGAACTTAACCGGCCAGGCACCGTACAAACTGAAAATTGGTGCGCCAGCCGCAGTACAGATCCAGTATCAAGGGAAACCTGTCGATCTGAGTCGTTTTATCAGAACTAACCAGGTTGCGCGTCTGACCCTCAATGCCGAACAATCACCGGCGCAGTAACAGACGGGTAACGCGGGAGATTTTTCATGCATAACCAGGCTCCAATTCAACGTAGAAAATCAACACGTATTTACGTTGGGAATGTGCCGATTGGCGATGGTGCTCCCATCGCCGTACAGTCCATGACCAATACGCGCACGACAGACGTCGAAGCAACGGTCAATCAAATCAAGGCGCTGGAACGTGTTGGCGCTGATATCGTCCGTGTCTCCGTACCGACGATGGACGCGGCAGAAGCGTTCAAACTCATCAAACAGCAGGTTAACGTGCCGCTGGTGGCTGACATCCACTTCGACTATCGCATTGCGCTGAAAGTAGCGGAATACGGCGTCGATTGTCTGCGTATTAACCCTGGCAATATCGGTAATGAAGAGCGTATTCGCATGGTGGTTGACTGTGCGCGCGATAAAAACATTCCGATCCGTATTGGCGTTAACGCCGGATCGCTGGAAAAAGATCTGCAAGAAAAGTATGGCGAACCGACGCCGCAGGCGTTGCTGGAATCCGCCATGCGTCATGTTGATCATCTCGATCGCCTGAACTTCGATCAGTTCAAAGTCAGCGTGAAAGCGTCAGACGTCTTCCTCGCTGTTGAGTCTTATCGTTTGCTGGCAAAACAGATCGATCAGCCGCTGCATCTGGGGATCACCGAAGCCGGTGGTGCGCGCAGCGGGGCAGTAAAATCCGCCATTGGTTTAGGTCTGCTGCTGTCTGAAGGCATCGGCGACACGCTGCGCGTATCGCTGGCGGCCGATCCGGTCGAAGAGATCAAAGTCGGTTTCGATATTTTGAAATCGCTGCGTATCCGTTCGCGCGGGATCAACTTCATCGCCTGCCCGACCTGTTCGCGTCAGGAATTTGATGTTATCGGTACGGTTAACGCGCTGGAGCAACGCCTGGAAGATATCATCACTCCGATGGACGTTTCGATTATCGGCTGTGTGGTGAATGGCCCAGGTGAGGCGCTGGTTTCTACACTCGGCGTCACCGGCGGCAACAAGAAAAGCGGCCTCTATGAAGACGGCGTGCGCAAAGACCGTCTGGACAACAACGATATGATCGACCAGCTGGAAGCACGCATTCGTGCGAAAGCCAGTCAGCTGGACGAAGCGCGTCGAATTGACGTTCAGCAGGTTGAAAAATAATAACGTGATGGGAAGCACCTCGCTTCCCGTGTATGATTGAACCCGCATGGCTCCCGAAACATTGAGGGAAGCGTTGAGGGTTCATTTTTATATTCAGAAAGAGAATAAACGTGTCGAAGAAAATTCAGTCTGTACGCGGTATGAATGATTATTTGCCAGTGGAAACCGCTGTATGGCAACGCGTTGAGCGCATAATTAAAAGCGTCGTTGAGTCTTACGGATACAGTGAGATTCGCACACCTATTCTTGAGCAAACGCCACTGTTTAAGCGCGCTATCGGTGAAGTTACTGATGTTGTTGAAAAGGAGATGTACACCTTCAACGATCGTGAGCGTGATGCGAAAGAGGTTGTTTCGTTAACTCTTCGCCCTGAAGGTACAGCAGGATGTGTACGCGCCGGCATCGAGCATGGCCTTCTGTACAATCAGGAACAGCGTTTGTGGTATATGGGACCGATGTTCCGCCACGAGCGCCCGCAAAAAGGTCGTTATCGTCAGTTCCACCAAATCGGTCTGGAAGTTTTCGGTCTGCAAGGTCCGGATATCGACGCTGAATTGATTATGCTCACCGCCCGCTGGTGGCGCGCGCTGGGTATCTCCGAGCACGTAACTCTTGAGCTGAACTCTATCGGTTCGCTGGAAGCACGCGCCAATTACCGCGATGCGCTGGTGGCATTCCTTGAGCAGCATAAAGAAAAGCTGGACGAAGACTGCAAACGCCGCATGTACACTAACCCGCTGCGCGTGCTGGATTCAAAAAATCCGGAAGTGCAGGCGCTTCTCAACGACGCTCCGGCATTAGGCGATTATCTGGACGAGGAATCTCGTGAGCATTTTGCCGGTCTGTGCAAACTGCTTGAGAGCGCGGGGATCGCTTACACCGTCAACCAGCGTCTGGTGCGTGGTCTGGATTACTATAACCGTACCGTTTTCGAGTGGGTGACTAACAGCCTCGGTTCCCAGGGCACCGTGTGTGCAGGCGGTCGTTATGACGGTCTGGTGGAACAACTGGGCGGTCGTGCAACACCGGCTGTCGGTTTTGCGATGGGCCTCGAACGTCTTGTATTGTTAGTACAGGCCGTTAATCCGGAATTTAAAGCCGATCCTGTTGTCGATATATACCTGGTGGCTTCAGGTGCTGATACACAATCTGCGGCTATGGCATTAGCTGAGCGTCTGCGTGATGAATTACCGGGCGTGAAATTGATGACCAACCACGGCGGCGGCAACTTTAAGAAACAGTTTGCCCGTGCTGATAAATGGGGTGCCCGCGTTGCTGTGGTGCTGGGTGAGTCTGAAGTGGCTAACGGCACAGCAGTAGTGAAGGATTTGCGCTCTGGTGAGCAAACGGCAGTTGCGCAGGATAGCGTAGCCGCGCATTTGCGCACGTTACTGGGTTAAGGAAGGAGAAGGACAGCGTGGAAATTTACGAGAACGAAAACGACCAGGTTGAAGCGGTTAAACGCTTTTTTGCTGAAAATGGCAAAGCACTGGCTGTTGGGGTGATTTTGGGCGTTGGCGCACTGATTGGCTGGCGCTACTGGAACAGCCATCAGGTTGATTCTGCACGCTCCGCTTCTCTTGCCTATCAAAATGCGGTTACCGCAGTGAGCGAAGGCAAACCGGATAGCATCCCGGCGGCGGAAAAATTTGCTGCTGAAAATAAAAATACTTATGGTGCGCTGGCTTCTTTGGAACTTGCGCAGCAATTTGTTGACAAAAATGAACTAGAGAAAGCTGCCGCCCAGTTACAACAGGGGCTGGCAGACACGAGCGATGAAAATCTCAAAGCCGTGATAAATCTGCGTCTTGCTCGCGTTCAGGTACAGCTCAAGCAGGCTGATGCCGCGCTGAAAACCCTTGATACCATCAAAGGTGAAGGGTGGGCTGCCATTGTTGCCGACCTGCGTGGTGAAGCATTGCTGAGCAAAGGTGATAAGCAAGGTGCGCGTAGTGCATGGGAAGCAGGCGTGAAAAGCGATGTTACCCCGGCACTGAGCGAAATGATGCAGATGAAAATTAATAATTTGTCCATCTGAGAGGGACCCGATGCAATTGCGTAAATTACTGCTGCCAGGACTGCTTTCCGTTACCCTTTTAAGCGGCTGTTCGCTGTTTAACAGCGAAGAAGATGTGGTAAAGATGTCCCCATTGCCAACCGTTGAAAACCAGTTTACGCCGTCTACTGCGTGGAGCACTTCCGTTGGTAGCGGCATTGGCAACTTCTATTCCAATCTTCATCCGGCACTGGCGGACAACGTTGTCTATGCTGCGGACCGCGCTGGTTTAGTAAAAGCGCTGAATGCGGATGACGGCAAAGAAATCTGGTCTGTCAACCTGGCCGAGAAAGATGGCTGGTTCTCTAAAGATCCTGCATTACTTTCTGGCGGCGTGACCGTGTCTGGTGGGCATGTCTACATTGGCACCGAAAAGGCGCAGGTTTACGCGCTGAATACCAGCGATGGTACTGTGGCATGGCAAACTAAAGTCGCGGGTGAAGCACTTTCGCGCCCGGTGGTCAGCGACGGTCTGGTGTTAATCCACACCAGTAACGGTCAGTTACAAGCGCTGAACGAAGCTGACGGCGCTGTCAAATGGACAGTTAACCTCGATATGCCTTCGCTCTCTTTGCGTGGCGAGTCTGCGCCGGCAACGGCTTTTGGTGCGGCCGTCGTGGGTGGCGATAATGGTCGCGTCAGCGCAGTGCTGATGGAACAGGGCCAGATGATTTGGCAGCAGCGTATTTCCCAGGCGACCGGTTCTACCGAAATTGACCGTCTGAGCGATGTTGACACGACTCCCGTCGTTGTTAACGGCGTTGTTTTCGCGCTGGCCTATAATGGTAACCTGACGGCGCTTGATCTGCGCAGTGGTCAGATTATGTGGAAACGCGAACTGGGTTCGGTGAATGATTTCATCGTCGACGGCAACCGCATCTATCTGGTCGATCAAAATGACCGGGTGATGGCGTTGACCATTGATGGCGGCGTTACGCTGTGGACACAAAGCGATCTGTTGCATCGCCTGCTGACTTCTCCGGTGCTATATAATGGCAACCTGGTGGTAGGTGACAGTGAAGGTTATCTGCACTGGATTAACGTCGAAGATGGTCGTTTCGTTGCCCAGCAAAAAGTTGATAGTTCCGGTTTCCAGACTGAACCGGTTGCCGCTGACGGCAAACTGCTGATCCAGGCAAAAGACGGAACCGTGTACTCTATTACACGTTAATCGTCTCTGTCGTTCACTTTGAAAACGGCTCCTGGACAGGGGCCGTTTTCCTGTTTTTAACAACGACACGAATATAGCGTGCGTTGTCTGATGATTTATAAAAATGAGGCTTTAAACATGGTACCTGTGGTCGCGCTTGTCGGGCGCCCTAACGTAGGAAAATCCACGTTATTTAACCGTCTAACTCGCACCCGAGATGCGCTGGTTGCGGATTTCCCGGGTCTGACTCGTGACCGTAAGTACGGTCGTGCGGAAATTGAAGGCCGTGAGTTTATCTGCATTGATACCGGCGGGATTGATGGCACAGAAGACGGTGTAGAGACACGTATGGCGGAACAATCGCTGCTGGCGATTGAAGAAGCGGACGTCGTACTGTTTATGGTGGATGCGCGCGCGGGCCTGATGCCGGCGGATGAAGCGATTGCTAAACATCTGCGCTCCCGTGAAAAACCGACCTTCCTGGTGGCAAACAAAACTGACGGTCTGGATCCCGATCAGGCAGTGGTTGATTTCTACTCGCTTGGTTTAGGTGAAATCTACCCGATCGCCGCGTCTCACGGTCGTGGCGTATTAAGTCTGCTGGAGCACGTGCTGCTGCCGTGGATGGAAGATCTCGCACCGCAAGAAGAAGTCGACGAAGACGCCGAATACTGGGCGCAATTTGAAGCGGAAGAGAACGGCGAAGAAGAAGAGGAAGACGACTTCGACCCGCAAAGTCTGCCGATCAAACTGGCGATTGTGGGTCGTCCGAACGTCGGTAAGTCTACGCTCACTAACCGTATTCTCGGTGAAGAACGCGTTGTTGTTTACGACATGCCTGGCACGACGCGTGACAGTATCTACATTCCAATGGAACGCGACGGACGTGAGTATGTGCTCATTGACACCGCTGGCGTACGTAAACGCGGCAAAATCACCGATGCGGTAGAGAAGTTCTCGGTAATCAAAACGTTGCAGGCCATTGAAGATGCCAACGTGGTGATGTTGGTGATTGATGCGCGTGAAGGTATTTCCGATCAGGATCTCTCCTTGCTGGGCTTTATTCTCAATAGTGGGCGCTCACTTGTGATTGTAGTGAACAAGTGGGACGGCCTGAGCCAGGAAGTGAAAGAGCAGGTGAAAGAGACGCTGGACTTCCGTCTGGGCTTTATCGATTTTGCTCGTGTGCACTTTATCTCTGCCTTGCACGGCAGTGGTGTTGGTAACTTGTTTGAATCAGTACGTGAAGCGTATGACAGCTCCACCCGTCGTGTGGGGACCTCTATGCTGACGCGCATCATGACGATGGCTGTTGAAGATCACCAACCGCCGCTGGTACGCGGTCGTCGAGTGAAGCTGAAATATGCCCACGCCGGGGGTTATAACCCGCCGATTGTGGTGATTCACGGTAATCAGGTGAAAGACCTGCCTGATTCCTACAAGCGTTACCTGATGAACTACTTCCGCAAATCGCTGGACGTAATGGGATCGCCGATTCGTATTCAGTTCAAAGAAGGGGAAAACCCGTATGCGAACAAGCGTAATACCCTGACGCCGACTCAGATGCGCAAGCGTAAGCGTCTGATGAAGCACATCAAGAAAAGTAAGTAATCACTTATCTGGTTTCCCTTTCCACACGGAGAGGGAAACCGAATAACACGCGAGGAGTATTTATGGCACTCAACTGTCCAACCTGCAAAACCCCTCTCGAACGCAATGGCGGGACTGCTCACTGTGCAACTTGTGCCAAAGATTTCACCATTCAGGCTCTTTGTCCTGACTGCCACCAGCCATTGCAGGTATTAAAAGCATGCGGTGCGGTGGATTATTTCTGCCAATATGGGCACGGTTTAATTTCTAAAACACGCGTTGAATTTGTTATTGTGTAATATCATTTAAATATATGATTTTATCATTCATATTTATAATATGGATGATTATGCCATTTTTGTATTAGTTGAATTACTAATATGAGTGGAAAAAATCACTTATTTAAAAAATAATGATATATTTATCCTTTCTGGCATGCCTTTCTGAATAATCAGGGATACAATATTAAAGCTTATTTTTGACTTTATCATTGTCACAGGAAAAGTGCATGCTGCGATGGACACGCTGTATTATGCTAACATTTATCTCTGGGGCTGCTTTTGCGGCTCCAGAGATAAATGTTGAGCATAAAGAATCATTACCTGATTTAGGTAGTCAGGCCGCACAACAAGAAGAACAAACCAACAAGGGGAAATCGCTAAAAGAGCGTGGTGCCGATTACGTCATTAACTCCGCTACGCAAGGGTTTGAAAACCTGACACCCGAGGCGCTGGAGTCCCAGGCCAGAAGCTATCTGCAAAGTCAAATTACCTCTACGACACAATCTTATATTGAGGATACACTCTCCCCCTACGGTAAGGTTCGAACGAATCTTTCTCTTGGCCAGGGCGGCGATCTGGATGGCAGTTCCATCGACTATTTTGTTCCCTGGTATGATAATCAAACTACTGTTTATTTCAGCCAATTTTCTGCACAACGAAAAGAAGATCGTACGATCGGGAATATTGGGCTTGGTGTAAGACATAATTTTGATAAATGGTTGTTGGGTGGAAATATATTTTATGATTATGATTTTACCCGTGGGCATCGCCGTTTAGGTTTAGGTGCCGAAGCGTGGACTGATTATTTAAAATTCTCTGGCAACTATTATCACCCGCTTTCTGACTGGAAAGACTCCGAAGATTTCGATTTTTATGAGGAGCGTCCTGCGCGCGGCTGGGATATTCGCGCCGAAGCCTGGCTTCCCGCTTATCCGCAGCTTGGTGGTAAAATTGTTTTCGAACAGTATTACGGTAATGAAGTCGCGCTTTTTGGCACTGATAATCTGGAGAAAGATCCCTTCGCTGTCACGCTGGGTGTGAAATACCAGCCCGTTCCGCTCATTGCTGTCGGTACAGATTTCAAAGCTGGCACTGGCGATAATACCGATCTTTCTGTTAACGCAACGCTTAATTATCAGTTTGGCGTCCCGCTCAAAGACCAGCTTGATCCTGACAAAGTGAGCGCTGCTCACTCGCTTATGGGCAGCCGTCATGACTTTGTTGAACGTAACAACTTTATTGTTCTGGAATACAAAGAAAAAGATCCCCTCGACGTCACTTTGTGGCTGAAAGCCGACGCCACGAATGAACATCCCGAGTGCGTGATTAAAGATACGCCTGAAGAAGCTATCGGGCTGGAAAAATGTAAATGGACCATTAACGCGCTCATTAACCATCACTACAAAATCGTCGCTGCCTCCTGGCAGGCGAAAAACAATGCTGCACGTACGCTGGTGATGCCGGTTATCAAAGAAAACACGCTTACCGAAGGTAACAACAACCACTGGAATCTGGTGCTGCCTGCCTGGCAGTACAGTTCTGATAAAGCCGAACAAGAAAAACTCAATACCTGGCGGGTTCGTCTGGCGCTGGAAGATGAAAAAGGTAATCGACAGAATTCCGGCGTGGTGGAAATCACCGTTCAGCAGGATCGCAAAATTGAGCTCATCGTTAACAACATCGCCGATGTACCAGATGAGAACAATCACAGTCATGAAGCCAGCGCACAGGCCGATGGTGTAGATGGTGTGGTGATGGATCTCGATATTACTGATAGCTTTGGCGACAACACTGACCGCAACGGTAATGTCTTGCCGCAGGATAATCTCAACCCGCAGTTGTTTGACGCCAACGATAAAAAAGTGACGCTGACGAATAAACCCTGCACTACCGAGACTCCCTGTGTCTTTATCGCCAAACAAGATAAAGAAAAGGGGACCGTTACGCTCTCCAGTACATTGCCTGGCACCTTCCGTTGGAAGGCGAAAGCCGCTCCCTATGATGACAGTAACTATGTTGACGTAACGTTCCTGGGTTCTGACATCGGCGGGCTGAATGCCTTTATCTATCGTGTTGGTGCGGCTAAGCCCGTGAATCTTATCGGCAATAAAGAGCCGTTGCCTCTCAATAGCAGCTATCGCTTTGTGTTGTGGCGTGACGCTAACAAAGACGGCGTGTTCCAGCTATCAGAGAAACTCACTGAAGAGGAGATGAAACAGTATGACTATCAGTGGGAATTCACGGGACATAGCGTGAATGGCAATACCGGTGCGCAAGCCAATACCACTAACGCCGATATAGAGATCCCGGCAACGAACAAGGAAGCGGCAACGAAGTTTAGTGCCCAGGTAACCGATGGCGTGCAGGGATACGGTTTGCAGGTCAATTACAGCAAGAAATAGGATCAGCGCCATGGCTGATCGGGCCACCGCTGAATGTTAACCAAGGAGAGTGTTTATGAAACCTCATATGAAACGTGGCCTGACAAGAGTCGCGCTGGCACTGATGCTGGCTGGATACTGTGCCGTGCCAGCCGCTATGGCGGAAGATGCCGCCTGGGTAGCCAGTGGGACGACCGCTGAATTCGAAGGGACCATACCCTGGCTTTATCGCGAGGGTGGGAATGCCACGATTAACTCGGATGATGCGGATCACATCAAAGTAACGTCTGATGGTAAAGGTACTCGTCCTTCAGGTAGCGAGACGGATAAACGCCTTTACTCAGGAGATACCATCACGTTGGGGTGGGATATCGGCGATACCGAAGGGGATATCGACGATGGTCCAGACGGTATTGATGCGAAAACGACGGCGACTATCAAATGGTACAGCTACAGCGATAATGCGGGTGGCGGTAAAACGGAGCTGACCGCAGCGGCGGGCAAGACCAGTTATAAACTCACCAATGACGAACGTGGGCGTTATATCGGTGTTGAAATCCAGCCCATCACCCAGACCGGTAATCCCTTCCAGGGAACGTCGCTGACTCTGCTGGATATTTCTACGGCCAGCGGTGGCGGCAGCGATACGGATAATGTCGATCCTGGTCCAGTTGTAAACCAGAATCTGAAAGTGGCTATCTTTGAGAAAGGCACGAACACCAACCTTATCGGTGGTAATACAGCCATTGCGCTTAACAAAACGTATGTGGCCAAACTGTACTCGGATGAAAACCAGAATGGTAAGTACGATGCGGGTACGGATGTGGACGTTACCGCTAACTACGACTTTGCGTGGGTCTTTAACGGTAACAGTAAACAACTTGCGGCGGCGGGCGGTATTGCCAACGCCAGCTTCGATAACAATGACATTGTTATTCCGCAAACTAACGAACAAGCAAGAACCAGCCTTAACGGTAGTGACCGTAATGGTAAGACCGGCCTTGCAATCCCGGCAAACGGCGACGGCGTTCAGGGCTATACGCTGTCTATCATTTACAAACACCACTAATGCGCACAACAGCATTCCCGTATGGGAATGCTGTTTTCCGCCTGTTTTGCTTAGCGACGCGTTAAGCAAAACGGGTTGACGTTTTGTTTATCATGCTGGAGTTTTCTACATGTCGGTATGTCTGAAACCAGGAAAAATCATTGTGCTTCTGGGCATGTTGGCAGCCTTTATGCTGTCTGACTTTGCACGGGCAGGAGTGGAATGGCAGACATATCCTGGTTCTACAGGCGAGTTTAACGGTACAGTTCCTATTGCCGATAGCGCTAGCGTACCCGTTTATCAGGGAAGCGTTCAGCTTGATCCTGCTGCATCTCATGATGTGGCGTTTTCTGCTAAACCGAATGAATTTAGCGTTGACGATGACGCTGCTAACCTGATAGTCGCTAATCCTCAGGACAGTGAAGGCGACCAGTTTTCCACACCACCTGCGCTGCGCTGGGAAAACCAGACGCCGCCGACCGTCAGTCTGGTGTGGGCCGATGCCGCTACGCCGGATACGCCGCTCAACCCGCAGCCCATCGCCAACCGCAGCTTTTGTGCTCAAGGGCTGGCCGGGCGTTCGCTGGTGGCCTGGCCGCAGATAGATACACAGCAGACCATTCCACTGCTTTATCTGCTGACCTCGACCGGTTATCCCTATGAGGGGACGGTGGCGCTGGCTGACCAGAAAGTGACGCTGAATATCGCGCCCGCGCAGGGCGATTTAATCTCGGTGAGCGCCAGTGGTTATAACGAAACGATCGCGGCGGCAAAAACCACCGTTGGCGGGACTATCACGCTGACCGTCACCACCAAAGATTGTCAGGGTAACGTCGCGGGTAATATTCCGTTTATTATCAAGCGTAAAGATGCCCAAAACCGTCAGGGCGCGGTGAATAATACCGCGCCGGTGGTGCTGGGGAGTACCGAGTTAACGACGACGGCAACCGAGTATCGTGGCACATCGGATGCCAACGGTACGGCAACCATCACGGTGACCCAACCTAACGGCCCCGGCGTCAAAACGCCGCTGGTGGCGAGTATTTCCGGCATTGCGCAAACCAGCGAAACGGCGGTGATTTTTACCGTACTTACCAGCCCGGACGTGGCGCAGGCCACGATGTGGGGCCATATGGCGGAAACGGTTGAGGCACACGGCTACACGTTCAGCAGGCCAAAACTGGCGGCGGAAGTCAGCAATGAAAATGCCACGGTCGTCGATCACAACGAAACCTGGTCCACTTTCACCTGGAGCGGGGCAGACAGCCATTGCACCGTGCTGCCGGGCATGCGCCATTTCGGCGCACTGGCGACCGTTATTCCCACCACGGTACAGACTGTCCTTGGCTGGCCGATGCAGGATGATTATTACTGGACATCGCTGGTGGGCACTACCGGGCAGCACCATGCAGCGGATGTCTCTAACCGTGCTGAAGCGCAAAAGCCGGATAGCACCACGTTTCTTGTAAGCTGCGTGGACAAACCCGCGCCTGACGTCGAACCGAAAATCGTCCTTACGCCAGAAAACTATGATGATACGGCACAGGCGATGAAAGCGAAGGTGGGTGAGGACGCCACGATGCGTCTGACGATCACCGACAATAAAAACAACGATCAACCGCTGGCGTATTACTACTTCTCGCTGCATCTGGATGACGGCGTTAACCGCAAAAATCAAACCGATCCTGCCTGGGAAACCCATCCGGTACAGATTGCTGGTGGCTCGAATTTACAACAGGTTGATGCTCACACCTATGAAGGCATGACCGATGTCAACGGTCAGGCTTCGCTAACCCTGAGCCAGCCCGGCGGCGCGGGCGTTAAAACCCATATCACGGCAAGAATGCGCAGCGATTTTAACGCCACAGATGCCAAAGATGTGATTTTTACCGTGATCACTAGCCCGGACAGCGACAAAGCGCGGATGTGGGGCCATATGCGCGGCATTATTGAGTCCGGCAGTCTGTATAAACGCCCATTACTGGCGGATGAAACCGAGCATGAACTGGGATCGGTGCGGGAAAATAACGAAGACTGGGCGCTGTACGATCAAAACACCAGTATGCAGGCGGAATGCGGAGTGGGTCATATACCGCGCCAGAGCTCACTGGAAAGCCTGTTCTCCGCCCATCCCGGTAACGCGATTGGCACTGAGTATGGCTGGCCCACCGCACAACAGAGCTACCTAAGCGCGGTGGAGCAAGAAACGCATTCATCGGTGAATCTGGCGAACGGGAGCGTCGACAGCTACTCCGGCTTTAAGCAGAATTATCTCTCCTGTTCGGGCAATGAGATGGTAGCGAAGGTTGAAGTGAGCACCGATCACGATGTCACCCCTGGCACCAAAGCGCAGGCCAAAGTGGGGGACACCATCGTGATGACCGTGCGTACGATTAACGCGCTCAATAATACCCCCGTTCCCTTTACTGCCTTCACCATCACTAAAGGCATGGGGTATAACCGAGCGGGGCTGGTGAGCGGGTTTGATGACCCGAGCAGCGGCGCAATCACGATGAATGGCACGCAATACGGCACATCGCAGCCGTCGATGGTTTATACGGGTACGACAGATGCACAAGGCGTGGCGACGGTAGAGATTGAGCAACCGCAGGGCGTCGGGCTAAGAACGGTGCTGGGCGTAACGCCGGTAAATTCCTACCTGCCGAATACCGTTAATTACAGCGTTATTTTCACCACCCCAACCAGCCCGGACGTTATTGGCGCGCAGATGTGGGGCCATATGGATGAAACGATTACTGTTGATTCATTAACCTTTACCCGGCCTAAGCTGGCAGCAGAAATTGCCAGTCCGGATGGCACACTAACGGAAAAAAACGAAGTCTGGGCGCGCGTTAGCCAGGCCAGTACGGCCATTACCAGTAAAGGCGGTTGCGGAACCAATATGCTGCCGCGCCGCTCCCAGCTCAGTGCGCTCTATGACGCTAATAACGGTAATGCGGTGCAAACCACACACGGCTGGCCGACGCAGCGTCAGCCCTACTGGAGCAGTTCCCCCGCGGATGTAACGCCGCACAATTACACCATTGCCCTGGATAACGGCGCACAAGCTATCGGCGGCAATACGCCGGTTTACGTCAGTTGCCTGACGACGGCGAACAAGCCTGCCAGCAGCATTACGCTGGAGGTGGTTGATAAAGCGCAATGGAATGCCGGGAATAACGCGGCAACGCTGAAAAAAGGCGAAACGCTACAGGTTAAGGTGACGGTAAAAGATGCACAGGGCAACGCGTTAGCGGATATGCCATTTACCCTCAGTCGCGGTGATGGCTATACCCGTAGCGGCGAAAAACATATTGCCGGTAGCGGCGATGCGCTGGTGGCGCCGGTGGTGGTCAATGGCGGGCTGGCCGATGAAACAACGTTGAATGACACCGCAACGGTGTATACCGCCATGACCGGCAGTGACGGCAGCAAAATCCTTAATATTACCCGCCCGGATACCCACGGCACCAAAACGGCGCTGACGGCAACGCTTTACTCTGATGCGACGAAAAAATCCAGCATCGACACAATCTTTACGGTGGTCACCAGCCCGGATAGCAGCCAGGCGAAAATGTGGGGGCATATGCCGGAAACGGTGACGGCTGAGGACGGTACGGTCTTTAAACGCCCGCGGTTGATGAAGGAACTGGCCAGTCAGACTGGGCGAACATCAACGCTTGAAGACAACGAAAACTGGGCGTTGTTTAACATTAATTATGCGAGTTCTTCCACGACGTATAGTGGCTGTGGAACCAACTATATTCCGACTCAGGCCGGTCTGACGTCGCTGTTTGCTAATAATGCGGGCAACACCATGAAAACCGTGCAGGGCTGGCCGGTGGCAACGCGCTATTTGTCCAACACGTCCGACAATGGCAGCATGGAGCAGCGTAACTACAAGGCGGTCGATCTCAGCAATGGCACGAGTGCGGCAGTGTCATCAACGGCGCTGCAACTGCTGACCTGCCAGACCACGCCGGTAACCACGGTGAGCCAAATTCTGCTGGAAGCGGCAGATCCGGCGACGCTGGATACCACCTATAACGTGGTAAAAGCGAAAAAAGGCGAAGAATCCGTGGTGCGCGTCACCACCAAAGATGCGCAAGGCAACCTGGTGGGCAATACGGCATTTATCCTGACGCGTGCCAACAGCGTGAGTCGGGCTAATGCATCAGCGACGATGAGCGTGGGCTCGTTGACGGTGACGGATGCCTGGGGCAATACGCGAAATAATTTCCAGTCGACAAGTGAAACCATTTACGGCGTGACCGGTGCTGATGGGTCAACGACATTGACCCTGAAACAGGATAACAGTACCGGGTTAAGAACCGATCTCACGGCAAAACTGGATACGTCCAGCAGCGTCAAGGCAACGCTACCGGTGGTCTTTACCGTCGTGACCAGCCCGGATTCGCCAAAAGCGAATTTTTGGGGACATATGGCTGAAACGGTGGCGGCCTCCGATGGTTCAGTCTATAAACGCCCACTGTTGCTGGCAGAGCTGGCCAACACTGGCGGGCGACAAATCAGTTCAGAGAACGGGGAAAGCTGGGTACGATTCACCTGGAATCAGTCGACAGATCCTTCTGTAAGCGGCTGCGGCGTTGCGTATATGCCAACGTTGGCAGGCCTGCAAGCGTTGTATGACGCTAATAGTGGTAATGCAATGAGTACGGTACAGGGATGGCCGGTAAAAGCGACCTATCTCACCAATACCCCAAGTGACACGCAAACGGGGAGCCGTTACTACAATGTGGTGCAACTGGACTCTGGCGCAGCCTCGCAAATCACGACGAACACGGGTGTACTGCAAACCTGCCGCACAACGCCGTTGACGGCTGCCAGCCAGATTACGCTGGAGGCCGCGGAGCCTGCGCAATTTGTCAGCATTGACAGCACGCTTAGCGCTGTCAAAGTGCAGAAAGGCGATAGCGTGCCGATCCGCATTTCGACTAAAGATGCGCAGGGAAATTTCGTCGGCAATACGCCGTTTGCCCTGAAACACGCGAACTCGATCAATCGTCAAAATGTGTCGTCATCGCAGAAAGTGTCGGTCACGACGGAGGCGGGTACGACGGTGGATACCAGTGCAACGACCACCCTGTATGGCGTAACCGGGCCAGACGGAACCACCACGATGACGCTCCGACAGGATGCGTCCACCGGGTTAAGAACCGACTTTTATGCCCTGTTGAACGATACCGGCGTGTCGTCGGACACCTTGCCGGTGATCTTTACCGTCATCACCAGCCCGGATACACCGCTGGCGGCCAACTGGGGCCATATGGCGGAAACCTTTACCAGCAGCGAAGGCGTTACCTTCAAGCGGCCTTTCCTCAAAGCCGAACTCTCTGGCGGTACGGCCATAACGGTCAATAATGAAGTCTGGTCGCGCCTGACAGCGACTGAGAAAGCGGATGCCAGCAAGGCCGGGTGTGATGTGGCGTATCAACCGCTGGTGAATGACATGCAGGGGTTGTATGCAGATTACCCTAACGGCCAGTTAGGATCGGTGCTCGGCTTGCCGACGTCTGCCGGGTATTGGTGGGCCTACGACATGATGATGGTTTCTGGCAACTGGTCTAATCAGGCATTTTCACCTGTTAATGGTCAGTTGATGCAGGCATCGTCCAGCTATACAGCGGTAGTGATGTGTCTGGTAAAACCACATACGGAAGCGGCCACAATAACGCTCACCTCAACGGCGCAGGACGCAGCAAAATCAGCCAGCAATGGTGGTCGACCGAGCGCCGTAGCGAAGAAAGGCGAGACGATTCCGCTGACGGTAACCGTGCGTGATAGTACCGGGAATCCGGTGCCATACGCTGAGTTTACCCTCACGCGTGAAACGACGCTGGATCGCTCGAAAGCACCTGCTAACTCGAGTGCGGGCGACCTTTCCGTGACGGCATTGGTACCGGCAAATACAAATGGTGTGTTGACGACAAGTGGAGCAAAACTGATCGGCACGACGGATAGCGATGGCAAAGCGACTTTTGAGGTGAGTCAGAATACGACGACCGGACTGGCGACGCCGTTAACCGTAACGCTGGCGCGTGATACGACGAAAGCCGCCACGCTGGATGTTATCTATACGGTGATTACCAGCCCGGACTCACCGAGTGCGAAATTCTGGGGGCACATGCCGGACACCTTTACCAGTTCGGCGGGCGTCACCTTCAAACGACCACTGCTGAAAGCCGAAACCAGCTCAGGCTCATCGATCAGCTCTAACGGCGAAGTTTGGTCATATATGAGCAACGCGCAAAATTTAACATCGACAGATTGCCCGCTTGAAAATCAACCGCGTAGTAATGAGCTGTTGGATTTGTATAGCGATCACCCGAACGGCACGCTAATGACCGACCTGGGGTTACCCGTATATGCAGGTAACTGGTGGGCCTATGATATGGTCATGCTGAGTGGAACGTCGTGGACTTATCAACTCATCAGCCTGAAAGACGGAACCATTACGCAGAAGGGGACAACCAGTGCGTTGATGCTTTGCCTGGCACAGCCGCATCCGGCCGGCGTCAGCGTAACATTGACGTCATCCGCACAGGATGACGCCAGAACCACCAGCAATGGCGGCCGTCCCAGCGCGTCAGCGAAAAAAGGTAACTCAATACCGATTGTGGTAACGGTAAAAGATCGTGATGGCAACCCGTTGGCGGGCGAAGCGGTGACGCTCAAACGTGATTCAGCGTTGAGCCGTTCAGGAACAATCGTGGGGACGCCAGCGAATGAAATAAAGTTAACGGAACTGACGCCCGTGTCGGCGACATTCCCGCTGGTTTCAAATGGTACACAATGGCTTGGTTTCACCGGTAGCGATGGTACGGCGACATTCAATGTTGAACAGCCTGATACTGTCGGCCTGGCAATCCCCTTTAACGCCATCCTGGCCCGTGACACGGCAAAGGTATCTACTCTGGATCTGATTTTTACCGTCCTCACCAGCCCGGATGCCGCATTAGCAACTTACTGGGGCCATATGCCGGATACCGTCACGGCGGAAAACGGTGCTGTCTTTGAGCGCCCTAAACTGTGGAAAGAGCTGCCGTCGACATCCGGGGTAAGTCAGATAACGAATAGCAATGAAGCCTGGCCCGTGTTTAACCCAACGCAGAGAGCAGACAGCAGTTACAGCCCTTGTGAGGAAGCGCGCCGGCCATTGAGCGGTGATTTAGAGGCGCTCTATACACGTTATCCAGGAAACACGATTACCGCGCAAATTGGCTGGCCTACGCAGTATGCATGGTGGGCGGTGGATAACTGGGAAGGGGGCAGTAATCCGCAGGCCGTCAGCCTGGTAAATGGTTCGAGAGGCCAATATAATCCCGCTCATCAGGCCTGCCTGGTTAACCCGCGTGCGAGCGTTTCCAGCGTCACGCTGACATCAACGGCGCTGGATGACGCCACACAGGCGGCGACGGTGAAAAAAGGCGACGCCGCGCCCATTGTCGTTACCGTAAAAGACAGCGCCGGGAAGCCGGTGCCGAATATCGCTTTTATCCTAAAACGCGGTGAGGCCGTGCCGCGTAACAGCGGGGCGACGCTGTATGGCGATGTGGATGCGATGGACGATTTGACTGTGCAACCTTCATCCGGTGCGGCAGTCACGTTGGCTGACAGTGGAAATACCATCGACGGAGTCACGGGAGCGGACGGTACGGCAAGCTTTACCGTTCGTCAGGATAATACGCCAGGATATAAAACGCCGTTGACGGTGACGCTGACGGATAACGCCACCATAACGGCGACGCTGGACACGATTTTCACCGTGCCGACCAGCCCGAATGTCGCTACGGCGTATTTCTGGGGTCATATGGCGGATACCGCCACGGTAAGCGGCAAGACGTTGCATCGCCCGCTATTAAAATCGGAGTTGCCGTCAGGCGCTACCGCAGCAGCCTCGCCTGATGTGAATAATGAAACCTGGGCGCTGGCGCATGTTATGGATTCCTCTAAATGGGATGTCGCGCAGCAGTGCGGCAGTATGAATAACGTGCCGAGCAGTGCCGAATTACAAACATTACACTCCGGCTTTAGCACATTGGGATGGCCGTCCTCGATAAGCTTCCCGTATTTATCTACTGATAAGGCTGGGTCGTTCTATTGTGGTGTTGATGAAGGCTCTGGCAGTCTCAACTGTGGCATTCAGCCTGCGAAAACGCCGGGGTTTGCAACCTGTTTCCAATAACCTTATCCACCTTGTCAATATGAGGTTCTGAAAGCCTGATACGCAACGCGCTATCAGGCTTTTTTACGTGGCTTGCGGCTTTTCGTCACCGCACTCACTTCACTGATCACTACGCCATCGCCCAGGCGAGTGGTCAGTGTCTCACCCACTTTCACCTGCTTAACCTGTTTTAACACCGCGCCATCAGCGGCGCTGGTAACGCTATAACCGCGAGCGAGTGTGGACAGCGGACTCACCGCTTCGAGATGCGTTACTGCATTACCGAAACGTTCACGCGTGGCGCTAAGCTGTGCGCGCAGGGTTTCTGCTAAACGATATTCCAGTTGCTGAATGCGCGTTTGCGCGCGATGAATCTTCGGCTGTGGATTTTGCTGATTCAGCCGCTGTGTTAATCGCTGCTGCTGTTGCCCGGCACGCTTAAGCTGATTTTCCAGCGCAAAGCTCATCCGTTTTTGCAGGCGTTCAAGCATGGTTTGTTGGCGTGCCAGCCGGAGCTGTGGATGCTGCTGCTGCAAGCGATGATGGATCTGCGTAAAACGACGCGTGCGGTTGGCGAGATAATAATCCATCGCCATCTCCAGCCGTTGACGGGCCGATTGCACCTGGCGCAGTAATTCTTGCTGATTGCGGCTCACTACTTCAGCGGCGGCAGACGGCGTTGGCGCACGCAGATCAGCAACAAAGTCGGCAATCGTCACATCCGTCTCATGCCCGACGGCGCTGACCACCGGAATGCGACTGGCAAAGATCGCCCGCGCTACACGTTCGTCGTTAAAACTCCACAAATCTTCCAGCGAACCGCCGCCGCGCCCGACGATCAGCACATCACATTCGTTACGCTGATTCGCCAGTTCAATGGCGCGAACAATTTGCCCTGGCGCGTCATCCCCCTGTACGGCGGTGGGATAAATAATCACTGGCAGAGAAGGATCGCGACGTTTTAACACATGCAAAATATCATGTAGCGCAGCACCGGTTTTTGAGGTGATCACACCAACGCAATGCGCAGGGGAGGGGAGTGAATTTTTGTATTGCAGATCGAACAAACCTTCAGCCTGCAACTTCGCTTTAAGCTGTTCGTACTTCTGTTGCAGCAACCCTTCACCGGCAGGCTGCATACTCTCGACGATAATCTGATAATCGCCGCGCGGTTCATAGAGTGTAATATTGGCGCGCACTAAAACTTGTTGTCCGTGCTGCGGGCGAAAGGTCACCCGACGGTTGCTGTTGCGGAACATCGCACAGCGCACCTGGGCGGTGTCGTCTTTGAGCGTAAAATACCAGTGACCGGAAGCTGGTTGTGTGAAATTAGAGATTTCGCCGCTGATCCACACCTGTCCCATCTCATGCTCAAGCAGCAGACGAACCGTTTGATTCAGGCGACTAACGGTAAAAATTGCAGGGGATTGAGAAGGTAACATGTGAGCGAGATCAAATTCTAAATCAGCAGGTTATTCAGTCGATAGTAACCCGCCCTCCGGGGATAGCAAGCATTTTTTGCAAAAAGGGGTAGATGCAATCGGTTACGCTCTGTATAATGCCGCGGCAATATTTATTAACCACTCTGGTCGAGATATTGCCCATGCTACGTATCGCTAAAGAAGCTCTGACGTTTGACGACGTTCTCCTCGTTCCTGCTCATTCTACCGTTCTGCCGAATACTGCTGACCTCAGCACCCAGCTGACGAAAACTATTCGTCTGAATATCCCTATGCTTTCCGCAGCAATGGATACCGTAACGGAAGCGCGCCTGGCTATTGCTCTGGCTCAGGAAGGCGGTATCGGCTTTATCCACAAAAACATGTCCATTGAACGCCAGGCAGAAGAAGTTCGCCGTGTGAAAAAACACGAATCTGGCGTGGTAACTGATCCGCAGACCGTGCTGCCGACAACCACCCTGCGTGAAGTGAAAGAACTGACCGAGCGTAACGGCTTTGCGGGCTACCCGGTGGTTACCGAAGAAAACGAACTGGTCGGCATCATCACCGGTCGTGACGTGCGTTTTGTGACCGATCTGAATCAACCGGTTAGCGTTTACATGACGCCGAAAGAGCGTCTGGTAACCGTGCGTGAAGGCGAAGCCCGTGAAGTGGTGCTGGCAAAAATGCACGAAAAACGCGTTGAAAAGGCGCTGGTGGTTGATGACGAATTCCACCTGATCGGCATGATCACCGTGAAAGACTTCCAGAAAGCGGAACGTAAACCGAACGCCTGTAAAGACGAGCAAGGCCGTCTGCGTGTTGGTGCAGCGGTTGGCGCTGGCGCTGGTAACGAAGAGCGTGTCGACGCGCTGGTTGCCGCAGGCGTTGACGTTCTGCTGATCGACTCCTCTCACGGTCACTCTGAAGGCGTTCTGCAGCGTATCCGTGAAACTCGTGCTAAATATCCGGATCTGCAAATCATCGGCGGCAACGTGGCAACAGCTGCGGGGGCACGCGCTCTGGCAGAAGCTGGTTGCAGCGCGGTTAAAGTCGGTATCGGCCCTGGCTCTATCTGTACGACGCGTATCGTGACTGGCGTAGGTGTTCCGCAGATCACCGCCGTTGCTGACGCAGTAGAAGCCCTGGAAGGCACCGGGATTCCGGTTATCGCTGACGGTGGTATTCGTTTCTCTGGCGATATCGCCAAAGCTATCGCTGCTGGTGCAAGCGCGGTGATGGTAGGTTCCATGCTGGCGGGTACTGAAGAATCCCCTGGTGAAATCGAGCTCTACCAGGGCCGTTCTTACAAGTCTTACCGTGGGATGGGCTCTCTGGGCGCGATGTCCAAAGGTTCTTCTGACCGTTACTTCCAGAGCGACAACGCTGCCGACAAACTGGTGCCGGAAGGTATCGAAGGTCGCGTGGCCTATAAAGGTCGCCTGAAAGAGATCATTCACCAGCAGATGGGCGGCCTGCGCTCCTGTATGGGCCTGACCGGCTGTGGTACTATCGACGAACTGCGTACTAAAGCGGAGTTTGTACGTATCAGCGGTGCGGGCATTCAGGAAAGCCACGTTCACGACGTGACCATTACTAAAGAGTCCCCGAACTACCGTCTGGGCTCCTGATTCTCTTCGCCCGACTTCATGTCGGGCGATTTATATTATCTGTTTCACTTGCCTCGGAATAAGCGTCAATGACGGAAAACATTCATAAGCATCGCATCCTCATTCTGGACTTCGGTTCTCAGTACACCCAACTGGTTGCGCGCCGCGTGCGTGAACTGGGTGTTTACTGCGAACTGTGGGCGTGGGATGTGACAGAAGCACAAATTCGTGACTTCAATCCAAGCGGCATTATTCTTTCCGGCGGCCCGGAAAGCACCACCGAAGAAAACAGCCCGCGTGCGCCGCAGTATGTCTTTGAAGCAGGCGTACCGGTATTCGGCGTTTGCTATGGTATGCAGACCATGGCAATGCAGTTGGGTGGTCATGTTGAAGCCTCTAACGAACGTGAATTTGGCTATGCGCAGGTTGAAGTCGTAAACGACAGCGCACTGGTTCGCGGTATCGAAGATGCTCTGACAGCAGACGGTAAACCTCTGCTCGATGTCTGGATGAGCCACGGCGATAAAGTTACCGCTATCCCGTCCGACTTCATCACCGTAGCCAGCACCGAAAGCTGCCCGTTTGCCATTATGGCTAACGAAGAAAAACGCTTCTATGGCGTACAGTTCCACCCGGAAGTGACTCACACCCGCCAGGGTATGCGCATGCTGGAGCGCTTTGTGCGAGATATCTGCCAGTGTGAAGCCCTGTGGACGCCGGCGAAAATTATCGACGATGCTGTAGCCCGTATCCGTGAGCAGGTAGGCGACGATAAAGTGATCCTCGGCCTCTCTGGTGGCGTGGATTCCTCCGTGACTGCAATGCTGCTGCACCGCGCTATCGGTAAAAACCTGACTTGCGTATTCGTCGACAACGGCCTGCTGCGTCTCAACGAAGCAGAGCAGGTTCTGGATATGTTTGGCGATCACTTTGGTCTGAACATTGTTCACGTACCGGCAGAAGATCGCTTCCTGTCAGCGCTGGCTGGCGAAAACGATCCGGAAGCAAAACGTAAAATCATCGGTCGCGTTTTCGTTGAAGTATTCGATGAAGAAGCGCTGAAACTGGAAGACGTGAAGTGGCTGGCACAGGGTACTATCTACCCTGACGTTATCGAATCTGCTGCTTCTGCAACCGGTAAAGCACATGTCATCAAATCTCACCACAACGTGGGCGGCCTGCCGAAAGAGATGAAGATGGGCCTGGTTGAACCGCTGAAAGAGCTGTTCAAAGACGAAGTGCGTAAGATTGGTCTGGAGCTGGGCCTGCCGTACGACATGCTGTACCGTCACCCGTTCCCGGGACCAGGCCTTGGCGTTCGTGTTCTGGGTGAAGTGAAGAAAGAGTATTGTGACCTGCTGCGCCGTGCTGACGCCATCTTCATTGAAGAACTGCGTAAAGCGGACCTGTACGACAAAGTCAGCCAGGCGTTCACCGTCTTCCTGCCGGTACGTTCCGTTGGCGTAATGGGCGATGGTCGTAAGTATGACTGGGTTGTCTCTCTGCGTGCTGTCGAAACCATCGACTTTATGACCGCACACTGGGCGCATCTGCCGTACGATTTCCTCGGTCGCGTTTCCAACCGCATTATCAATGAAGTGAACGGTATTTCCCGCGTGGTGTATGACATCAGCGGCAAGCCGCCAGCTACCATTGAGTGGGAATGATTAACAGCTAACTCATAGCAAATCATTCCTATTCATATACTAACTCAACCCTCTGTTTTTACAGAGGGTTTTTGTTTTTATGTATTCATTTCTATTCACTCTACACCATATTTTTCGGCGGTACAGGTGACGGTATTACCTTAAAGGTATACTCTCATACCGTCATGAAAATGGTTTCTATACGGGTGAATTGTGCTTACCGATACAAAATTAAAAAACCTCAAGCCGCAGGAAAAACTGTACAAGGTCTCCGATCGTGACGGGCTGTATGTAGCTGTGCTTACGTCAGGCACGGTCTCGTTTCGTTATGACTACCGTATCAACGGTCGCCGCGAAACACTGGTAATCGGGCAGTATGGGCGTGACGGTATCAGCCTGGCAGAAGCGCGAGAAGAACTGATTGCTGCAAAGAAGCTGCTTAAAGCAGGCCAGTCGCCGGCTGCGGCTAAACGTGACGGTATCAAAAAGATTCGTGGTGCCGAGACGTTTGCGGTACATACCGACAGTTATATGAAACACGTCATCCTGGCTGACAGTACCCGCGCAATGAAGCAGGCGGTGATCGACCGTGACATACTTCCGGTTCTTGGCAACAAAATGATGGCTGAAATTACCACATCGATGGTTCGTGATTTGTGTGACCGCATTGTCGAACGCGGTGGTCGGGCAACAGCAGTGCAGGCCAGGGAGATCATCAGCAGCGTATACCGTCACGCCAATGACCGTGGTCATGGTTTGTTTAATCCTGCGGCTGACATTAAACCTTCGTCTATCGCCATATTTAAACCACGAGAGCGAACACTGACGCCAGAAGAAATTGGCCTGTTCTTCCGCACGCTGGATGCCATTGGTGCTATGGGCACTATGAAAATGGCCTTAAAGTTGGTGCTTATCACTATGGTTCGTAAAGGCGAATTCACCAATGCAACGTGGGATGAAATAGATTTTAAAAAATGGACATGGACAATTCCTTCAGACCGCATGAAAGGAAGCCGGGCGCACGTTATTTACCTGCCTAAACAGGCACAGGATATATTGGTCGGGTTGCAGATGTGCGCTGGTGGAAGTGAATACCTGGTTCCTGGTCGTTACAATTTCCGTAAGCCATTATCTAATGCCGCGTTGAACTCTCTGATCGACAGAACGGTGAAAATAATAAATGAAGATGGTGAGCATATTCAGGACTTCACCGTACACGATATGCGCCGTACAGCCAGTACGTTGTTGCATGAGGCTGGTTATCCTTCAGACTGGATTGAAAAGGCTCTGGCACATGATCAGAAAGGTGTGCGCGCCGTATATAACAAAGCGGAATACGCCAGACAGCGCGCCTACATGTTGCAGCAGTGGGCAGATATGATTGATTCCTGGATTGACGGGGAGCATACGGATCTGATTCCGTTCTCCCCGTCGAAGTTTGAGAAGTGGATGGAAGACAGTAATAAATAATTCTATCCTTCCTGGACTTTGGTAAGCGTCAGATTTCCGCAGAACACTGCGCCGGTGTCGATGTACATTTGGTTTGCATACACCAGTGGGTGATGTGCTGGCGTATGACCGAAGATGAACAAATCGGCACCGGTTATCTCCGAGACAATACCGTCCTGCGCGTCGCTAACCCGCTCACGATTCCATATCACCATTTCTTCCGGTACTGGCTTATCGAATGCGTATTCGTTGTGCGGGTAGTCTGCGTGGCAGATGACGACCTTCTTATTGCCGGTAACCAGTTCGATAATCATCGGGAGGTTGGTAACCTTTGGCAGAAGGTATTTGAGTTGCACATCCTGCTCAGAATCAAGTTGGTGCCACCATCCACCGCCGTTTGACATCCAATGTCCGAAACTTCCGCCGTTGACCAGTGCATCCAGCATCATCTGCTCATGGTTGCCACGAACAGCTCGGAACCACGGCATAGTAATCAAATCCAGGCATTCGACGTTTTCAGCGCCGCGGTCAACAAGGTCACCAACGGAAATAAGCAAATCGCGCGCCGGGTCGAATGAAACTTTGTCGAGTTCGTTCATCAGCAGCGTGTAGCACCCATGCAGATCGCCGACGACGAAGATATTGCACCAGTCAGCGCCATTGATGCGTTGATATAGGTTCATGCTGCACGCTCCCGCCCCTGGTTGTCTGTTGGTGACAGCGGAGCATTGCTGAATGCATTTGTTAATCCGCCAATATCCAACGCGTATCCAGGGTGTAGTTGCACTGCCGGGTCTTCGCACTGATTACCCCAAACATCGAAGCCATGAGACGTCTGGCGGGCGAACAGTTCAATGCGAGAAACATCGCCTAACAATTGCACAAGTTTTTCACGAACGACATCTGGTTTTCTTGAATGCTCAAGCCGCGGTGCGGTAAATGACTGAACGATCCCTGCATTAATGCGTGGAGGTAGTTTTCCCTTTACTGCAAACAGGCAATCTTCACTATTGGCGCGAGTCATGTGTCCCATACCCATAACCAGTTTATCTGGTTGTCGACTACCACATTTTATCCACGTGAAGCCCTTCATGGTCATCAGACGGAATCCCCAGGCTTCAACAACTTTTAGTGCTTCGAGTGGTTGTGTTGGCACCCACCACATGGCCAACAGACAGTTTTCATCGGCCAAATCCCACACAGGAAGGCGGCAGATATCCAGCACACTCATAACCGGATATTTAAAACCGGCACCGCGATTACCATCTGCTGCTTTGTCCCGGTATACCCAGGGTGGATCTGCATAGATTAGTGTGTATTTCTTAGTCATAAACCACCCCACAACATCCTATGCCGCTATAGTCGCCACGGCGAAGGCCGTTACCTTTTGTGATACATTGGTCCCTGCGAACCGCGATCCTTGCACGCTCAACATCACCAGAAGCAACATCCATACACTGAAGCCAAAGGTGGGCGGCAATGCGGAACTGCCCTTTTTTCTCTCTTTCAATTGCGCGTTTTTCGATCTCTATCGCTGCAGGAGTAACGGCAACAACCTTTGAAGGGCTGCGCATTGAAACCTTGTTCATGTGATATTTTTCAAGTCGGCTTAACTTTCTCACTTAATCCAACCCTCTCTGAAAATTAATGCCAGCAGATAAAGCCATGCTGAAACAGAGGCCAGGAATAAGTACCATCCTGACCATTTGCTCCAGTGCCTTAGCAGCGCACTCATGCAGCGTTGCTCACAGGACGATATACACGTTGCTGAACAGGAGGTTTTTTACCCTGGAACTCTGCCGTGCTTGCTGCCTGACGTTCATCAAGCCAACGCTCAACTTCATCACGGTTCCATGCGCAGCGTTTATCGGTGATATACCAGCGTTTAGGAAATTCCCCTGCGCGCTCCATACGGTCGATAGTGCTCCATGACAGTGGCACCACCGCCAGGAGTTCCTTCTTACCTAATGCACCTTTCATAAATACCTCTCTTGGTTGCAGTGCGGCGCGTATGGCGCCGCGGTGGTGGTTACATAGATGTTTCGTTTAATTCTTCCCGACGAACGCTGTAAACGTCGGTGGCTTTTGCCAGCAGTTCGTCATCATCTGAAAGTTTTTGTGCAATGTATTTGTAAGCCTTATCCAGTTCGGAGACAGTGCTGTAATTCATCGCTGCGCTGGTAAAGGCCATCAGCATTTCTTCTGGATCACGGCTATCCGCTTTACGCGTTTGCTCATCAGGCTTTTTCGCTGGTTTAGCGTTGATCAGACTGTTCATTCCCGCAGCAGTGGTCGTTTGCGGAGTAATGTCTCGCTCAACGCGCGGTGCCGTTTCCTGTAATTCGTCTGGGGTGTAAACACCGAGAAGTACATCAGGAGCGTGCAGGCGAGCCCATCGTTTCGTGCAAAGATAGGCAAGTTGCTGGCGCGGATCCTGTTCCCACAATGGAGAGTTACGCACTCCTGCTTGCGCCATACTGATGGTAAGCTCACGGGGTTCTGCTTCTCCTTTAAGAACTGCTGACACAGTTACCGTCAGATTCGGTGATTTATCTGTTTTGCCGTTAACATTCGACCAGTCACCGCTCCAGCGATAATTCAGGCGTGTCGCCAGCAGGCTGGAAGAGGATACGACCGCGTTTACCAACTGTGCTTCGTAGCCTAACGTTCCGTTTACCACATGCGTTTTCTGCGCCACGGCGAAAGGGTTCATTCCCCACTGTGCCGCCTGCATGGTCACCGCCAGGCAATCGGCAGTTTTGCCTTCAAGATGTTTCGGTACAGTCGCTTTGCTTTGTGACATCAACTCCGCGAAACGCACCAGTTGATTCATGCCCTCGGGGCTGAAGATTGCCGCAGCAGTGCCTACAGTTGCGCCTGGTTGTGATGTGATTGCGATATCATTGCTCATACGTACATATCCTGTTTACGTGCCCAGTCAGGGCGTTTAATAATTTCCACTCCGCCCCATTCATCGTTGATGCGGCATTCGTGATAGGTATTCAGATCCCGGCGGAACAGAGCGTGCCCAGCATCGACATCTGGCGCATCCAGCTCGAACACGCGTACCGGATACCGACCACAATCAATGCTTTCGCTCACGGCAAGAAAGAAAAAACCATGCGGCTGACCAGTAACCCTCATTGCGCCTTCGCGGTACATTGCGTCCTGCACGTGGTAGCGGAATTCCTCGATGTGGCGTGCAAAACGGTCCATATCTGCAACCTTTTTCACGTCGACGATCACGTTGTGCTCGTTCAGCCATTTGTCTGGACGAATTCGGCACAACTCACCCGTCTCTTCATCGTTCCAGTACATTGATGCTTCGCAGTAACCAGGTGCTTCCAACATCCAGCGTGCCGCCGGGTGAGCCATTGCGCTATCACGCATCAGCTCCAGTTTTCGCCACTGCTCTGCATCAAGTACCGAAATCCCCATATCCGCTACATCACGAATAAATGCCTCTTCGTCAGCTTTACCTTGTTTTGTCCGACGATCGAATTTCGGTGAAACGATGAAGCGTTTGTCAAACTCTCCAGGTTCCAGAAGCAGACAGTGCAGAGCAGTACCCATGTCCAGTGCAGACTTCTTCTCTTCGTCTTCCGGAGCAGCCTTCACCCATTTCAGAAGGGCAGGATTCTTAGCCACCATATCTAGCTGCGACTTACTCACGCCGTCACCGGCGTGGTAGTCCTCGTTGCTGATATCGAAATAAATTCCCGGATTCATGCCGCGTCCCTCTGCCCATCAATCTGATCAGCCAGATCCCAGCGGGCGATAATTGCCATTGCCTCGCGCCGGTAGGCATCCATTAGTTCTTCGAACTCAGGGCTGTCTTTAGCGGCCTCCAGTACTTCCTGGCGAACGCCTTTAACTGTTACAACGTCAAAAGTTGATGCCAGTTGATGAAGCCGGATACTCTCAATCAGTTCAACTTGTCGGTCATATAGCTGTTCTGACAGGCGGTAGTCCTTGTCGAATGCCAGCATGATTTTTTGAAGATTTTTCTGCTGATTAACGTTCATTATCAGCCCTCCCATATCTCGTTATCGTTGGCCACATCGCGAGCTTCTTTGCTGACGAAAGCCCACTTAATGCCTTCCTGTAATGTGCGGAACTTCCAGCTCATGAATCCGCATGCAGTAACGCAGTACCAACCGTTGATGATTTTCCACTGCATAACTTGTTACCTCGGTCTGTTACCGTTGAGGTAATAATTATGCGTATCTGGTTTGATGTCAATAGATATGAGTTAAAAAAATTACCCGTTAGGTAATCGAGTAGGCAATAAAAAAGCCGCCAGAAGGCGGCTTACTTACTGAAAAATATGATTTTATTGTTTGTTTTTTTCGTTCTGGTTGATGACAAATTCAATGTAACTTTCGATCTTTGCTTTCTCGGTTTCGGGTAACAATGCGTAGCGCGAGCGGTCATAGTTGATAGTCGCAGGGTCGTGCGGGTGAATCAGTAATTCATAGCCATGACGCCCGAATGCGGATGCAACATTCTCCAGGGTGGAAATGGAAACGCTGACCTCATTGTTTAACAGGCGGCTGATTGTCACCTGGGCGACGCCGGATGCGCGGTGTAGTTTTCCCTGCGTTGAAAGGTCGCGGCTTTCGCTCATCCAGCGTTCCAGGTTGTGAGCAGCCAGCTGACCTATATCACTCGGGCCGACAGGCTGAAAACCTTCCTGAGAAAGCGAGCGATCGATATCAAGCCAGTTACGGGGTTTATTGGCGGCAGCTTCAATTTTTCGCGCAACCTGGTCGCCGATAACCTTCTTGCCAAGAGCCCAGCGGTTTACCAGATTTGCCTGAGTTCCAAGTTTTTCAGCCATCCGCGTCTGAACACCATTGAATTCACGGTCGATCAAGTCGTTGAGATTTTGCCTGCGGACGTCCTGGATACTTTTCATTTTCTGGAAAATCGCCTCATATCTGAATCAGAAGATGATTCAATTTAAAGCAATATTACCCAACAGGTAAATGCACCTCATAGGTAACTATCCTTGATTTTTGTTACCTTATAGGTGAATATTTATTATCTGAAATAAATATCAGGCAATAGCTATGAGCGATAACGGACATTTCGATTTCAAAAAGCACTGGCTTGCACTTACTCCGGATGAGCGTGAAGCCTTCGCACAGGAAGCCGGAACGACGAGTCACTATATCCAGACTCACTTAACAGGTAAGCGCAAAATGCCAGGTAAGGTATTGATGGATGGGCTTTTTAAAGCCTGTAAATCAAGACAATGGCTGCGCTCAAAAGCAGAACTGGCATACTTCTTCTACTCATGATATCCAGCCACAACCCTCTGTAGACCGCCATCCGGCGGTCTTTTCATATCTATTCGTACCTCAAAGGTAATAAAAAACCAAATGTGGTTGATCTTTTTTTTGTGTCAGCACAAAATAACCGTAATCCCAATACTAATAACAGGGCTTACCATGGAAATCATTACACGTATTGATGCCGCAAAGCGCGGACTTAAACGCTACTACACCGGAAAAACATGTAAGCACGGACATGACAGTGAACGCTGGGTTTACAACGGACACTGTGTTGAGTGCACCATGGAATCAAACCGTCGTATCAGGGCAGAGATTAAGCAGATCATGATTAATTCCTCCCCACAACATTCAAGCTGATAGCGGAGATTAATCATGAGCAGACATGCAACAGATTGGGCCTGGGAGACAGATCCAGGTAGCTCGTCATTAAAGCTCATACTGCTCTCGATGGCTGACAGAGCCGATGAATATAACCTCTGCTACCCCAGCATAGAACGCCTCGTTAAAGACACTTGCCTGAATAAAAAAACCGTGCAGGCCGGACTTATATCGCTCATGAAAATGGGGCTTATTTCAGATACCGGGGAGAGAAAGGGAGCGACAAAAAGAGTGCGGGTTTTCTCTCTTAATATAACCAAAAACGGGAACATTAAAGGCAACCGAGAGGGGGGCAATGAACCCGAAAACGGTAATGTTACCGAAAACGGGAATATACCCAAAAACGGGATGTTGAATGATCCCAAAAACGGGATGTTGAATGATCCCAAAAACGGGATCCAGAACCAGTCATATAACCAGTCATTTAACCAAGAGAGGGAGAGCAGGACAAAAAACGGGGATTCTGTGCATCATGACCCCGGCGCAAACAACGCCGTGATGAATAACTTTGTTCCTCCTGGTGGGCCAGGGCAATTAGGCAAATTTGTCATGCATGAACAATGGCAGCCATCAGATGACTTTCTTCGGAAAAGCTCATTGCAGGGGATCTACCTGGACAGTCTGCCAACGGCACAGGAACTTGCAGAGTTCAGAATTTACTGGATGGCTGAGGGTAAGGCATACCATCAGGCACAGTGGGAGCAGAAGCTGGCAAGGCGGCTGCAGATTAGCAGACAGAAGCAATCAACATTACCTGATAACAACGTTCCGCACTGGAACAGCCCTGAAGCGTGGGAGGATTTCTTGTGAACAACGTTTTTACCGCAATACAAAACCGTGACGGAGAAGCCCTTTCTCGCATGTCAGGTTATGAGCATCAGTACACCAACAATGACAACGTAGTGAACATGTCAGCAGAGAGGCTTGTTGATGCCCTTTTCAAACAGCTGAAACAACTGTTTCCGGCGGCAGTGGTAACCAACCTGAAGACGCCAGAGCAGGAAGTTGCTGCAAAACAGCAGTGGATTGCTGCGTTTGCCGAAGGGGGGATCCGAACCCGTGAACAGGTTTCTGCTGGTATGCGCCACGCCCGCGCCAGTGATTCTCCGTTCTGGCCGTCGCCAGGGCAATTCATCAAGTGGTGTAAAGACAGCAAGATGGTTCTTGGCGTCACCATTGACGATGTGATGGCGGAGTTTCACCGGTACAGCAAGGAAAAAAGTTTATATCCTGGTGGTCCCGAAAGATTCCCGTGGCGACATCAGGTTATGTACTGGGTCGTATGTGATACCCGCCGTGCAATGTATCAGCGCCAGCTTAGCGAGATTGAGGTTGAGAAACACGCGCGCAGGCTGCTCGATGATTGGGCGAAAAAGGTGGCTTCCGGACAGCAGATACCCGATCCGGTGATCAGCATACAGGCAAAGCCAGAGCCCATGAGTACACCTCCGGACACAGGGAGAGACGTTTACCATCCACCAGGGCGAAGTTTCGGGTGCATGCCTAACGCCGCCACCCTTGGGGGAATAACACCGGCGCAGTGGCTGATGGAGGAATACAGGCGGGGAAAGGCGGCAGGATTTATCAAGTAATACCAGCGCGATAGCGCATTTTTTTACGCCTCGATAATTACCTGTTAGGTAACAAAATATTATAAACTCTATTGATTTCATGTCTTATGTGGTTTTTAATTACCTCAGAGGTAAATCATGAGAAAACAGATACAGGCTCTTGGTCGACTCAAAACAGGCCAGATGAACAAAACTGAATCTGCGTATTGCCAGCACCTTGAGCTGCGTAAACGTGCAGGGGAAATCGCCTGGTATCGATTCGAGGGTATCAAGCTGCGGTTAGCTGACAACACGTTCTATACGCCAGATTTCGCTGTGATGCTCGCCACCGGAGAGATGGAACTGCACGAAGTGAAAGGTTTCTGGACCGACGACGCCAGGGTGAAAACCAAAGTCGCCGCAGATCAGTATCCGTTCCGAATCATCGGGGTAACGGTTAAACCAAAGAAAGCAGGTGGTGGCTGGAACATCGAAGAGTTCTGAATCGACGATCTTTTTAGTTATCAATGTAATCAATAAGTTATGTGGATAAGCGAGGGTAAAGATGGAAAGTAATATCAAAGGGTTAGTTGCCGCCGGGCATGAGATGGCTTCGGAACTGAAAGCAGAATGTGGTGCCGTTGATATGCGCAGTGTGGCAAAGCTGCTCAGCGATTTGGCAACGCAACTGGAAGTGCAACTGGTGCGTGCTAATGCGCTGGCAGCGGAGAGTGCGGCGCTTAAACAGTCGGAGAAGGAATTTAATAACTTCTGTCGTCAGGAGTACTACGGTTGGGAGGACAACTTCACGGAAACCCCAGCCACCGATGCTTTCCTGGCTGAAGTACGGGCGCAGGGGGTGGATGCTGCTATAGAAGCTGCAAAAAATCTGGTGGTCCAAGAATATGAGTATAAGGATTTCAAAGCGGCGCAGAGTGATTGCTGTATGCACCCTGGTTCAGACCTGGTAGGGAAGGTTGAAATGACTGAGTGGTTAGTTGACTTTGCTGCCCAGCTTCGCAAAGGAGGCAACCAGTGAGCAAGATTGACTATCAGACGCTACGGGAACGTTATTCACCTAAGCCAGTACCTGAATGCTCTGTTTGTGGCGAGGAAATGTCAATACAGCGTATATCTGGAGCACATGTCGTTTATGCCTGCTCCGGTTATGGTGGTGATGGAGATTTCAAAATTGGTCGAACACTTGCCGACGAACATTATGAAAAATCACGCGTAACAGTAGTTGATGACAGTGACCCTGATGTGATTGCACTACTGGACGAACTGGAGGCAGCAAAATCAAAACTCAACGAGCAGCGTGAATATTACGAAGGTGTTATCTCTGATGGGAGTAAGCGTATTGCTGAACTGGAAGCACGGGAAATAAAACCAGCCAAAGGTGAAGTTCTTGTCGTTGTATCTGGTTTTACTGGTTGCGGAAAAAGCGCCATTGCCGGGGAAATAGAAATCGCGATGAAAGCTATTGGTGTACCGGTTAAGTGGACTAATGGCGATGCGGAAAAGCGCATGACAGGAGCTGACTGGCTGACAGCGATTGAGATGTACAAACCAACAGTGCGCATCGTGGAAGTTAATGTGCCACGCGCCGCTGGCATTCGCATCAAAGGAGAGTGATATGACTACTATTACCAGAGAACAGGCACAGAAAATTATTGAAGCAGCCGATGAGGTTATTAGTGCGCTGGCCGGAACTAACGAGGATGTTAACCCTGATAGCGATAACATGCTACGGCTGTGGGATGACCTGAATGACCGTCACGCGCCCCCTGAAGTTGTGCGTGAGCTGGCACGAATTGTGCTGGCATCGCTGGAATCAGAGCCTGTTCTGTTTCAGTCCTGCACTCGCCCCACCTGGAATAGCGGTGTTCCGTGGACGGAATGGAAAGAACGAAGTCGTGAGTGCTACGAAGACGATTTGCGCTTTACAGACACGCCTGACCATGCCGGTTGGATATACAAATGTCGAAAACTATATACCACTCCGCCAGCGCCGGTAGTGCCGGAAGAAGCAACTCCGGAAAACGTAGAAATGCTCTCTGGCTATGTTTCCACGTACAAATTAACCGATAGCGAGCGCGATATTGCTGCCGAAATATGGAACGCCTGCCGCACCGCCATGCTTCATAGTGCCGAACCTGCAAGTAATCATGAAGAGTTGCCGCTTGATTATCTCCAAGGTCAAAAAGATGGTCTTGAATGGGCTGCGCAGCTTGCAGAAGCAAATCACCCACAAACTGGCGACTGGCTTTACGATGACCCGCTGGAGCTGGCTAAAGCTATCAGAAAAGGTCCTGACATGCCCGAATTCGATGGACCAACTCCGGTAACTCCGGATGGTTGGATAAGCTGTAGTGAGCGAATGCCTGAGAACATTCCCGGAAGTTGTAAAGAGTATCTGGTGTTTGATGGGCTTAATAATAAAGTTCATCACGATTACTGGGTTGTCCCTGATGGAGACAGTGCGCCAGTTGCGTCGTTCTGGAATCATTACGGGGCACATGTAACTCACTGGATGCCACTACCAGAACCGCCGGAGCAGGATGGTGAATAATGCCGCCAGTTAAAGTTGTGATTATCACTTTGGTGATGATAGTGATTGCGAGAATCATGTCTGGTGAAATTGGGTGGATATGGTAATGGCTAAATCAGCAGCAGAGCGCAAAGCCGATCAGAGAGCCAGACAAGCTGCATCCGGTGTACGTAAGCTGGAGATTGTGCTTGATGCTCAGGAAATTGAAATGCTGGAGCGGAACTGCGCCACGCGTCGCCCCGGGCGTGCGCCTTACGAATTTGGTGAGTATATAGCGTTACTGATCCTCCAGGATGATGCACGCGTGCGCGGGCGTATAAAATCGATCAGCAGAAAACGTTGCGGTAAGTGCGGCGAGAGAGTTCCAGTTAATTCATGCCCGTGCAATGGTGACTCGCAATGCTGGGTGACTAAAGGATGGCATGAAACGAAATTAATAGTGTGACATGTCACGAGTAGATTATGCATGATGAATTTGATGTGTTTTGAATACTGCCGCCAACTATGGCGGCTTTATTTTGCATGGTACTATTACCACAACGGTAACAATTACCACGGTGGTTATGATGCCTGCTGAACCTAAAACCTATAAACGCAAATCAACGCAATTTAAGCCACTAACAGCAATGCAGGAGGCTTATTGCCAGTCATACATCCAAACGCCTGAAAACCAGACTCAGGCAGCGATTAACGCAGGATTCTCCCCAAATACAGCGGCAGTTAAAGCCAGTGTCATGATGCGCGATGAACGCATTCAAAAACGGATTGCCGAGTTGATGGAGGAGCGCAACAAACGAATGCGCGTCAGTGCTGATTACGTTCTCATGCGCCTGGTGGAGATCGACCAGATGGACGTGCTGGATATACTGAACGATGACGGCGGGATGAAGCCGATCGCTGAATGGCCGAAGGTCTGGCGTACCTCTCTCAGTGCTATGGATATCGCTACCATCAAGACAACCCAGGCTTCCCTGCAAAAAGAGAATGGCGAGGCGGATCTCTCTGTTGAGGATGTCGAGCATATCCTGAAGAAGGTGAAATGGCCCGACAAGGTGAAAAACCTCGAGCTCATCGGTAAGCACGTCGACGTTAACGCGTTCAAAGAACGTCTGGATGTTAATGTGAATGTGACAATTGCTGATCGCATAGCAGCAGCCAGGAAGCGACTCAAAGAACGTCAGGATGGTAATCAGTGACAGATACAGCGTTATCTCCTGAAGAGCAGTTGATCGAGGATATTGCAGGGTTCACTCACGATCCGCTTGGCTATGCCCTCTATGCGTTCCCGTGGGGGGAAGAGGGGACTGAACTGGCACATGCCACCGGCCCACGTCAGTGGCAGGCTGATGCGTTCCGAGAGATACGTGATCACCTGCAGAATCCAGAGACGCGCTATCAGCCGCTTATGCTGGCACGCGCTTCTGGTCACGGTATTGGTAAATCCGCATTCATCTCAATGCTGATCAACTGGGGCATGTCCACTTGCGAGGATTGTAAGGTCGTGGTGACCGCCAACACCGACAACCAGCTACGAACTAAGACCTGGCCGGAAATTATCAAGTGGTCGAACCTTGCTATCACGAAAGACTGGTTTACCTGTACCGCTACCGCGATGTACAGCAATGATCCTGGGCACGACAAGCGGTGGCGAGCTGACGCAATCCCTTGGTCTGAGCACAACACTGAGGCATTCGCCGGACTACACAACGAGCGTAAACGCATCATCGTGGTATTTGATGAAGCGTCGAACATTGCGGATCTGGTGTGGGAAGTTGCCGAGGGTGCGCTAACGGACGAAGACACTGAGATTATCTGGGTGGCGTTCGGAAACCCTACACGTAACACCGGACGTTTCCGCGAATGTTTCCGCAAATATAAACACCGCTGGAAAACTGCGCAGATTGACAGCCGAACGGTGGAAGGCACTAACAAACAGCAGTTGCAGAAATGGGTTGATGACTACGGGGAAGACAGCGACTTCGTTAAAATCCGTGTGCGCGGCATATTCCCTGATGCATCTGAATTGCAGTTTATCCCTACCGGTCTTACTGATGAGGCAATGAAACGGGTGGTGACCGCTGCGCAGGTGGCGCATGCTCCGGTGATAATCGGTGTTGACCCGGCATATTCAGGCGTTGATGACGCGGTGATATACCTGCGGCAGGGGCTACACAGTAAGGTGCTGTGGACTGGCAACAAGACTACCGACGATCTGATTATGGCGAAGCGTATCGCTGACTTTGAAGACCAGTATCAGGCTGACGCGGTGTTCATCGACTTCGGTTACGGAACCGGTTTGAAGTCAATCGGTGACGGCTGGGGTCGTACATGGCAACTTGTTCCGTTCGGTGGCGCGTCTACTGACCCGCAGATGCTCAACAAGCGTGGGGAGATGTTCAACTCATGCAAGACATGGCTGAGGCTCGGCGGCATGCTGGATGACCAGGAAACTGCAGACGACCTGTCGGCGGCAGAGTACAAAGTTCGTGTGGACGGTAAAATCGTTATCGAACCGAAGGAAGATATCAAAGAGCGGCTTGGGCGTTCGCCTGGTAAAGGCGATGCGCTACTGCTGACGTTTGCTTTCCCGGTGTCAAAGCGCCTGCGACTTCCCGGGCAGCAGAACCAGCAAGGCAAGGCGCTTACCGAGTACGATCCATATGCTTAGTCTTTATTTTTATCCTCGAAACCTGATAATCCAGATAGAACACCAAAGTTATTAAAAACGTTTGGCTTACCAGATTTTAATCCGGATAAGTTGTGTTGCTCCAAAAAGTTGCTAATTGTTTGGCCGTTGCCAAGTGCAAGGCTTTTTATTTGAGATTTTTCAGGGTATTTGAGTTTGTATTCGTCGAAATCATTTTGGAGGGTCTTATATGCCTCATTCATTCTTCCAAGAGTTTCCGATATCTCTTTTAATGAATGATTTAGAGCTGCTAACTGAGCACTGGCGGATCTCAATTCGTCATCTTTAGCTTTCAACTCAGCAGTCAATTCCCCCATACTATTCTTTGATCGAATAATCTCTTCTTTCATCTCTTGGATGTCTTTTTCCGCGCCAGTCTTAACTTTGTCGTATGTAACATCTTTTTTAGCCAATAACCTCTGCAGTCTGGTTTCACGCTGGATTTTTCTTGCCTTCAGGTGATTTTCGATTGAGTCATTATTATCAAGAGGCTTTGCTTGCCATACGTTAATGATATTGTTTACCCATGGTAATAGGCAGCAGATAGCAATTACAGATAAGCATGGATAAAACATAACAGTTTTCCATGTGCTGTTATCTGAGATATATGAAATTTTATCTATTATGTTTGATTTGCTAAAAAATAGATAAAGAATTGATTTCCAGTTGAAGGCGCACCAGGACATAACAAAAGCACCAAGCACAGGGTTTTTGGCTCGATTCACGGCAGTATTGGCAGTAGATAAAAACAGCTCTTTAAACGATTCAAACATGCTAATTACCTTGAAGTTTTTCATGATTATACCTTTAAGGTAATTTGCGGTCATCAAGCAAAAAAATGCCCGGCGAACCGGGCGAACTGGAAGCAATGAGTTATGCCTTCCGTGGCTGTACGGGTTTACAGCATGAAGTCATCGCAATGGCGTCCTGCTGTAAAAAGGGCGGTGATAGTCCTTCAAGGGAAACCATCACCGCCAAGCACCTGGAACTTCTGGCATCACGGTCCTTAGGCGTGATTCTGGCGTGGCATGCAGGATTCGAACCTGCGACCAACCGCTTAGAAGGCGGTTGCTCTGTCCAACTGAGCTAATGCCACAACGCTGAGAGCACTTAGCCTGTTAAGGCGCCACACTTTGTCGCGGCTCCATAAATGCTCTCATCGTTGTACCCTCGTCTCTTCCGAGGCGTCACACCGAATCGCCGGGATGGTGAATCCCCGTGCGCGGAATAAAACCGCTCGACTTGCACATTCCGGCTACCTGGTTCGTTTGCCCGAGCAAGGGAGGGTGCCCCTTAAACGTATCCAGACCGCTATCGGCGCATGTGCCATACGCCGTACTGCTCAAAATAAAAGCTCACTCCACCTGTTTAATTTAACGACAAGCCAGTCAGGTTAGTAACCAGAATGAGCTCTTTGGTTACCTGAAAGGTAATAATTCACGCGTCAAATGTCAACCTTCTACGATAAATAAATCATATGTGGTTAAATTGGTAATAATTTAATTGCGTACGGAGTCATTGATATGTGCATGGGTAGCTCACCATCAGTGCCTGCAACACCAGAAGTTCAGGCAGCACCACAGGAGCAGGATGCCGCCGTTGTTGATGCCCGCGACGAAGAAACACGTCGCCGTCGCGCTGCTGCTGGTCGTAGTTCTACGCTGCTTACCGGTTCTCAGGGCGACACATCAACCGCTAATACCAGCGGTAAAACGCTGCTTGGTCAGTAACCGGAGTCATTGAAATGGCGGAAACAACTAAAGAGCGATTGAACAAACAGTTCGCACAACTTGAAAGCGAGCGTCAGTCGTTCGAGCCGCACTGGCGCGAGTTGAGTGATTACATCAACCCGCGTGGTTCCCGCTTTCTGACTTCTGAAGTCAACCGTAACGATCGACGCAATACACGCATTATTGATTCGACCGGGACTATGGCGGCGCGCACTCTCGCCAGCGGCATGATGTCAGGCATCACAAGCCCTGCGCGTCCGTGGTTTCGCCTGGCTACGCCAGATCCTGAAATGATGGATTATGGTCCTGTTAAGTTGTGGCTCGAGGCGGTGCAGAACCGCATGAACGATATGTTCAATAAGTCGAATCTCTACCAGTCTCTTCCGCAGTTATACGGAAGCCTCGGCACATACAGCACTGGTGCAATGGCGGTGCTGGAGGATGACGAGGACATCATTCGCACAATGCCATTCCCGATAGGCAGTTACTACCTGGCTAACTCACCTCGTGGCAGTGTGGACACCTGTTTTCGCAAGTTCTCTATGACTGTTCGTCAGCTTGTTCAGGAGTTCGGGCTAAATAACGTCAGCGAATCCGTAAAAAGCATGTGGGAAAGCGGCACCTACGAGAAGTGGATTGACGTGATGCATTCGGTTTACCCGAACATTGACCGCGATACATCGAAGCTGGATAGCAAGAACAAGCCATTCAAATCGGTTTATTACGAGGTTGGTGGCGATAACGACAAGTTGTTGCGTGAGTCCGGATTTGATGAGTTTCCAATTATGGCTCCGCGCTGGGAAGTTAATGGCGAAGATGTTTATGGATCATCATGCCCGGGTATGCTGGCGCTTGGACCTGTTAAGGCATTGCAGCTTCTCCAGAAGCGCAAGTCGCAGTTGATTGATAAAGCCACCAATCCGCCGATGGTTGCTCCGACTTCCCTCAAGAATCAGCGCGCCTCCCTTCTTCCTGGCGACATCACGTATATCGATCAGATTACTGGTCAGGATGGTTTCAGGCCTGCTTATCTGGTTAACCCCAGTACAGCAGATCTGGTAGCAGACATTCAGGACACTCGTCAAATCATTAACAGCGCCTACTTTGTCGATCTGTTCATGATGTTGCAGAACATCAATACCCGCTCGATGCCTGTTGAAGCGGTGATCGAAATGAAAGAAGAAAAACTTCTGATGTTGGGGCCGGTTCTGGAGCGTCTGAACGACGAATGTCTTAACCCTCTCATTGACCGCGCTTTCTCGATGATGGTGCGTAAAAACATGCTGCCGCCACCGCCTGACGCGATGGAAGGTATGCCCCTGAAGGTCGAATACATTTCCGTCATGGCTCAGGCGCAGAAGTCTATCGGCCTGTCCAGTCTGGCGTCCACGGTTAACTTCATTGGTCAACTTGCGCAAGCGAAACCAGAAGCTCTCGACAAACTCAACGTTGATCAGGCGATCGATGCATTCGCTGATATGTCCGGAGTGTCTCCAACCGTCATTGTTCCGCAGGAACAGGTTGAGCAGGCTCGCCAGCAACGGGCACAGCAACAACAGCAGCAACAAATGATGGCGATGGGGATGGCGGCGGCACAGGGTGCCAAGACGCTAAGCGAAGCTAAAACTTCGGATCCGAGTGTTTTGTCAGCTATGGCGAATGCAGTTAGTGGTCAGGGTGGGCAATCACAATGACAGATTACGAAGATGATCAACTGAAAGAAGAAAACGCTCGTAAGCAACGTGACATGGCACAGCGTGAAATTGATGACATTCGCTTTGTCATGAGCAGTGAACAGGGGCGTCGCGTTGTCTGGTCGGTGCTGGAGAAAGGCCGTGTGTTTTCCGCTATCTCACCGATGGACGCTATGGCAATGGCATTTAATGAGGGGCAACGCAATCTGGCGCTGGAACTGTTTCAGCGCGTTATGGCGCATTGCCCTGAACAGTATTTGAAGATGGCCAAAGAGGCCAGTGAACAGGAGTGATCATGAATTTATTTGAGCGTTTGCTGTATCGCCGTCTTTGCAATGAGCAACCAGTCGATGGTGGAGCAGCTCCGGCTGCGTCAGAACCGTCAGCGCCTGCAGGTGATAACCCTGCTCCAGTTGGTGATCCATCACAACAAGAAGGTGATAAGCCGCAACCTGTTGCTGATGGCGATAAACCTGCTGATGACAAAAAGCCTGAAAGCGATAAGCAGGGTGAAAAAAAGGACTGCGATAAACCGGATGGTGCGCCGGAGAAGTACGAGTTTCAGGCTGCCGAAGGCGTAGAACTGGATACAGAAGCGTTAAAGGAATTCGAGCCGGTGGCGCGAGAACTAAACCTGACCAACGAGCAAGCGCAAAAGCTGGTTGATGCTTATCCGAAGATTCTGGCAGGTGTTCAGCAGCGCCAGGCAGAAGCCTGGCAGAAAACAACCGAGCAGTGGGCTGCGGATGTAAAAGCTGACAAAGAAATCGGTGGCGACAAGTTGATTTCTAACCTTAGCTCCGCACAGCGTGCGCTTGACCAGTTCGGGACACCTGAACTCAAAGAATATCTGAACACCACCGGGCTGGGTAATCACCCTGATCTGGTCAAAACGTTCGTGAAAATCGGAAAGGCGATGTCTGAAGATGGCATGGTCACCGGTGGTAATGAAGGCCAGCGTAGTGCGGCCGAAGTGCTCTATGGCAAATAAGAGAGGAAATGACAATGTCTGTTAAAGGCTTAACTGCGCTAACGCTGGCTGACTGGGGTAAGCGCGTCGATCCAAACGGGAAAGTCGATAAGATTATCGAGCTTCTCGGTCAAACTAACCCGATCCTTCAGGATATGCCTTTTGTCGAAGGGAACCTTCCTACCGGACACCGAACCACCATTCGTTCTGGTTTACCTTCAGCTACCTGGCGTTTGCTGAACTATGGCGTACAGCCAAGCAAATCAACCACAGTGCAGGTAACCGATTCCGTTGGCATGCTGGAAACCTATGCTGAAGTCGATAAGTCACTGGCTGATCTGAACGGCAATACCGCCGAATTCCGCCTGTCTGAAGACCGCGCATTTATTGAAGCGATGAATCAGCAGATGGCGCAGACGCTGTTTTATGGTGATTCCAGCGTTAACCCTCAGCAGTTTATGGGACTGTCCTCCCGCTATTCCAGCCTGTCTGCAGGTAATGCTCAGAACATCATTGATGCTGGTGGCACGGGCACAGATAACACCTCAATCTGGTTAGTGGTGTGGGGCGAAAACACCGTGCATGGCATCTTCCCGAAAGGGCAGAAGGCTGGCATTCAGATGGAAGATAAAGGCCAGGTGACACTGGAAGATGCTAATGGCGGCAAGTACGAAGGCTACCGTACCCATTACAAATGGGACAACGGACTTGCTCTGCGTGACTGGCGTTATGTTGTTCGCATTGCAAACATCGACGTCAGCAATCTTTCAGAACCTTCCTCTGCCGCAAATATTGCGAAGTTGATGGTTAAAGCACTGCATCGCATTCCAAACCGTGGCATGGGTCGCCCGGTGTTCTACATGAACCGCACTGTAGGCCAGGCTCTTGATCTGCAGTCTCTGGAGAAAACATCTCTGGCGATTAGCGTAAAAGAGACTGAAGGCGAGTGGTGGACGTCATTCCGTGGTGTACCAATCCGTGAAACTGATGCGCTTCTGGAAACAGAAGCCCGCGTGGTGTAACGCCTGTTATTAACCTGTGGGTCGTAACAGACCCACTAATGGAGAAAGAAGATGATCACCGACAAACTGTTGATGTTCTCCGAAGCACAGGCGGTAACTGATACCGCGGCTTCTACTGACGTAATCGATCTCGGTCCAATTGATGGAAACCGTCGCGATATCGGTGTGGGTTACCCGCTTGAGTTTTGGGGGCTGGTTAACGAAGCCGCCACGGCAAGTGGTGAGGCAACTGTAAACATCCAGTTGCAGACGAGTGAGAATAACAGCTCTTGGACCACTATTTATGATAGTGGTGCGTTGGCAAAGGCCACCCTGACAGCAGGTAAGCGAGTTGTTTCTGCAAAGGTGCCAGCCGGTGTTCAGCGATATCTGCGTGTTAACTACTCCGTCGCAACTGGCCCACTAACGGCCGGCAAATTCACTGCGGGTATCAGTCTGGATGTTGATGCCAATACGCCGTACCCGATCCGCTCAAAAGTAACTGGTTAAGGTGATATCGATGTCAGGTGAGAAACCAAGATACCGCGTTCTGCGCCTCTCTCATATCCATAACACTCTGTGGCCGGAGGGGGCAGAAATCGAATACGAAGGTGAGCCTGGTAGCGCACTGGAACCTGTTAACGATGCAGCCAGACAGGCAAAAGCAAAGGTAGCGGGAAAGGTGTCAATGGCAGCAACCAGCACCAAAATCATCAACGATGTGTCAGATGATGGTGAACTGGATAAGCTCCGTGAAGAGTACGAATTGCTCTTTAACGAGAAGCCACACCATAACGCCAAAGCAGAAACGCTTCGCGAGAAGATCGCAGATAAGCGTAAAGAACTGGGCGTGTAAGCCTCGCGAATCAGACAAGGGGCTTCGGCCCCTTTATTGCAGGAGTGTATATGGAACTCGTAAACCTCAAAACAGGCACTGACAGCTACCAGGATGAGAGCGGAGAAACCAGAACTCGCGATGAATACCCGTGGGGGCTGTGCATCACGCTGAATAACGACACATTGAATAAGCTGAAGGCGCAACCTCAGGGCGTCGGAACAGAAGTGATGATAACTGCAAAGGCTGTTATTCGAGGGCTGTCTGCCAGAGAAACTGACGATGGTGTTAATCGCAGCGCCGATCTGCAGATCACTGATATGGCTATCGCTCCTGTTTCCGGTGATGTAGGAAAATCAGCGGCTGAAACTCTGTACGGCAATGGGGGGGAGTAATGGCCTCTGTAGTAGAGATCTGCAATCGCGCGCTGTCCAATATTGGCAATAGCCGCAGCATTAACAGCCTGACGGAAGCTAGCAAGGAAGCGGGGGAATGTTCGCTGCACTTTGAGGCCTGCCGTGATGCTGTGCTTTCTGATTTTGACTGGAACTTTGCTACCAAACGCGAGGCGCTTGCAGATACGAGCAATCCACCGCCTGACTGGGAATATGCGTACCAGTACCCGTCCGATTGTCTGCGCATTACTGAAATTATGCTTCCTGGTGTACGCAATCCAACAGCAGCAATGCGCGTTCAGTACGAAGTTGGTGCAGACACCAACGGAACAGGAAAGTTGATCTACACAGACCAGCCGCAGGCATGGCTCAAGTATGTCTCTCGCGTTTCAGATGTGAACATGTTTGATGCCATTTTTATGGAGGCGTTGGCCTGGCGTCTTGCGGCAGCTATTAACATGGCGCTGACTGGGAATGCAGACCTCGGTACGTTTGCCCTCAATATGTACAATCGCGTGATTCTTAGTGCTGGCTCGCATAGCCAGAATGAATCACAGGAACCACAGCCACCGGTTGACGAGTTTACCATTGCGAGGTTGTCCTGATGGCTATCAGTTGGATCCAGCCCAGCTTTGCCGGTGGTGAGATTGGACCGTCGTTGTACGGTCGTATTGACATGGCGAAGTACCAGGTGGCATTGCGCAAGTGCGATAACTTTATCGTGCGGCAGTATGGTGGCGTTGAGAATCGACCTGGTACGCGTTTTGTCGGTGCCGCCAAATACCCAAATCGGAAATGCCGCCTGATCCCGTTCCAGTTCTCGACGGTTCAGACTTATGCTCTGGAATTCGGACACCAGTACATGCGCGTTATCAAAGATGGTGCGTTGGTGCTGAACAGCAGCAATGTTATTTATGAAATTGCCACGCCATATACTGAAGCCGATCTGTTCCGAATTAAATTCACGCAAAGCGCCGACGTGCTTACGTTGGTTCACCCGGCATACCCGCCGAAAGAGCTGCGCCGCTATGCGCATGACAACTGGCAACTGGTTGATGTGGTAACGAAGAACGGGCCATTTGAAGATATCAATATTGACGAGTCAGTGACGGTTTATGCCAGCGCCAGCACCGGGACAATTACGTTAACGGCAAGCGCCTCTATTTTTGGCGCGGAGCAGGTAGGCAAATTGTTCTATCTGGAACAGCCTGCAGTGGATTCTGTGCCGGTATGGGAAACCAGTAAGAGTACGTCGATTGGCGATATTCGCCGTGCAGACAGTAACTACTATCGCGCCGTTACAGCAGGCAAAACAGGCACTTTGCGCCCTTCGCATACAGAAGGCACATCATGGGATGGCTGGGGCGGATCCGGTGATGATGATACTGGCATTGAGTGGGAGTATCTGCACAGTGGTTTTGGCATTGCCCGTATAACTGCTGTAAATGGCACTACTGCAACTGCTGAGGTGATTTCCTATATCCCTTCGCAGGTCGTTGGCGAGGATAATGCCAGCTATAAATGGGCTAAATATGCCTGGAACAGTGTTAATGGTTATCCTGGCACTGTTGTTTATTATCAACAACGTCTTTACTTCGCCGCATCGACTGCGTTCCCTCAGACTATCTGGGCCAGCCGTACTGGGGATTATAAGGATTTTGGCAAAAGCAATCCTACGCAGGATGACGACAGAATTATCTACACCTATGCCGGGCGTCAGGTTAATGAGATCCGCCACCTGATTGATGTTGGTTCGCTGGTGGCGCTGACTTCCGGAGGTGAGTACGTCATCACCGGCGACCAGAACAAAGTGTTAACCCCATCATCATTTGCATTCAGCTCTCAGGGATCAAATGGCTCAAGCAACGTCCCACCAATTGCCGTGGCGAATATTGCTCTGTTCGTCCAGGAGAAAGGCAGTGTTGTCCGTGATCTGGCCTACTCATTCGATGTTGACGGCTATCAGGGGAACGACCTGACCATCCTTGCCAATCATCTTTTTCAGAAGCACAGCATTGTTGACTGGTGCTTCTCTATTGTCCCTTACTCCAGCGCCTTCTGCATTCGTGATGACGGTAAATTACTGGTGATGACCTATTTGCGTGATCAGCAGGTTTTTGCATGGGCACCACAATCCAGTACCGGAAAATATGAAAGCACATGCAGTATCAGCGAAGGCAATGAAGATGCGGTGTATTTCGTCGTTAACCGAACCGTTAACGGGCAAACAGTGAGATACATCGAGCGGCTGTCCAGCCGTTTATTTACCAGCGATGAAGATGCTTTCTTTGTTGATTCTGGCCTTAGCTATGATGGAAGAAATACGTCTGACAGAACGATGACCATCACTGGTGGTTCTGGCGAATGGGATTACCGCGCGGAATATACAATCAGTATTTCTGGTGGTGCGTACTTCACCAGTAGTGATGTCGGTGCTCAACTACAGTTCCCTTATACCGGAACTGATCCTGATACTGGCGATGAAGTGTCAAAAGAATTACGTTGCGACATTATTTCTGTAACCAGCAATACCGCTGTAGTGGTTCGTGCTAACAGGAACGTCCCGCCATCCCTCAGGAATGTGGCCACCACGAACTGGCAGATGGCGCGCCGGACATTTGGAGGCCTGTCTCATCTTGAAGGCCAGACCGTAAACATTCTCTCTGATGCGAATGTGGAACCACAGAAAGTGGTTTCCGGAGGTGCCGTCACGCTGGAATCTCCGGGGGCTGTAGTGCACATCGGCCTGCCAATAACTGCTGAATTCGAAACACTGGATATCAACATTAACGGACAGGAAACGCTGCTGGACAAAAAACAGGTGATCCCCTCCGTTACTCTGGTTGTGAATGCCAGTCGCGGCATCTGGGCGACTACGCCCGGCGGTAAATGGTACGAATATCCACAGCGTGAATTCGAGTTCTACGATGATCCTGTTGATGATGCTACCGGAAAAGTAGAAGTGAAACTGGACAGTAACTGGGGCAAAAACGGACGTGTAAAAATCCGTCAGCTTGATCCGTTGCCGCTGTCTGTTCTTGCCGTTATTCCTCGCCTTACTGTTGGGGGATTCTGATGATCGATGTTCAAGTTACTCCCGCTACCGAAGAGCATCTTCAGATGATTTTGCCGGATGTTCGTCAGGCTGATATTGACGAACTGTATGCGGTATCGCTGATGACTACCGAAGATGCGCTGCGCGTTGGTCTTCGCACTGCGACTATGGCCTGGTCAGGGTTCGCGAACGGAGAACTGGTAACCATGTTTGGTGTATCTCCGGCGTCAATGATCGGTGGCAATGGTACGCCCTGGCTGGTAGGAACCAGCCGTATTGAAAAATATCAGAAGACATTTCTGCGCCACTGCCGCCCTGTATTGCAGCAGATGCTGGCAGTTTATCCGCGCCTGGAAAACTACGTCGACGAGCGAAACCATGTTGCCAAAGCATGGCTGCACTGGCTTGGATTCAGGCTTGAAGAAGCCGCGCCTTATGGTGCTCTTGGTCTTAATTTCCACAGATTTCACATGGAGAGAAAATAATGTGCGATCCGGTTATTGCTGGTGGCGCAATGCTCGCCATGAGTGGCATTCAGGCATACACCCAGTACCAACAGGGAAAGTATGCCTCGAAGGTTGCAGAAGCGAACGCAGATATAGCCACAGCTCAGGCAAATGATGCAATAAACAGAGGTAACGCTGAAGCTGAGCAACGACGCAGAGAGACCCGACAGCGGCTTGGTACACAGGCGGCGACAATGGGGGCTACCGGCGCTGATTTATCTACAGGTAACGCGCTGGATATATTTGGCGACACTGCCCAGTTTGGCGCTCTTGATTCGCTGACGACGGTGAATAACGCGCAACGCGAGGCTTACGGTTATCAGGTTCAGGCTGCCAACTATAAAGCAGAAGCCAGTTCAGCCCGTAAACAGGGGAATGTGGGAGCAGCAACAACATTGCTCACTGCGCCTCTGAAGGCATACGGTGCGTACCAGATGTTTGGTGGGACGTGGAGTCCGTTTACTCAAAGCACTCCTGCGCCAATCGGGGCAGCAGCAGGAACCAGATTACCCGGAGGATTATAATGCCAGTCGTACCAACAGTATCCGGACGTCAGGTTGAGAGTCGTGGAGTTCAGTCAGCAGGCTTGCAGACGTTTTCTCAGCAAGGTATTGGTGATGCTTTTGTTCGGGCAGGGACAGAGGCAATTGATGTTTTGGGGCAGGCAAAACAGCGTGCCAATATCGCTCTGGCTCAGGAGGCATCTCTTAACCTCAGTCAGATAAGCAGCGATCTGCTGAATAATCCTGAAACAGGATTGCTTAACCTGAAAGGGAAAAATGCTATTGGAAAAGGCCATGAGTATACGCAGCAGTTTGATGCTCAGGTCGAACAACTGGCTATGTCGCTGCCGGATGAACAGGCTCGTAATGCTTTCATGCAGCAGGCGCAGCAGCAGCGCATTCAGTTCACTACGCAGGCCGGGCGACACGAGATAGGGCAAATTAATGCCTACGAAGAAGGCCAGTTTCAGGCGACACTGCTGAACAATGGTAAAAATGCCGCAGCATTGTATGGCGACAACGCCGCATACGTATTGGCTAACAAACAAACTTTCCAGCAAATTGAGGAGTACGGTGTTGCACATGGCTGGAGCAACGAGCAAATCCAGGCCAAGAAAATCGAGTTTAAAGAGAAGGTTGCTGATGCTGCATTGTCCCAGTGGTCGGCAAACAATGCGACCGCATTCATCCAAAGTAATGGCGAGTTAAGTGATACTGCTGCTGGAGCTCGCCGTGCTGTAGCAGATAGTGACTCTTCCGAGCGTGCCCGTGGCATACGCAACAATAACCCAGGAAATCTCGAATACAGCAAAACTAATCCGTGGGTAGGCCAGACCGGTGATGATGGTCGATTTGCTAAATTCGAAACACCTGAACACGGGATTCGTGCATTAGGGCGGAACCTGATGTCGTATCAGAGGCAGGGTATTGATACCGTCAGCGAGATAATTAATCGCTGGGCACCGCCTGCTGATAAAAATGACACTATGTCGTATATCAAAGCAGTGTGCGAACAACTTGGCGTTTCTGCTGATGAGCCTCTCGATGCATCTAATCCTGATACCCTGAAGGCGCTTTGTGCAGCCATTATCCATCATGAGAACGGTAGCCAGCCATACAGTGATCAGCAGTTAACTGCTGGTGTCAGTGCAGCACTTGGTTTATTAACAATTCCAACCAACACTAAACGCTATACCGGTAATGCAGCATTCGATGCGGCATCTCCTGAGGCGCAGGCAAGTTTTATGCGACAGGCGGATCAACTTCGTCGGCAGCAGCAGGCTGAATATAAAACGATGATTGACAGCCAGGTTCGCGATGCGACGGCTGCGTATATGCGTGGCGTTGAATTTCCTAACCCACCTGGTGAGGCTGATTTTATTGCAGCTTATGGCGTCAGAGAAGGAAACCTGCGATATACCGAGTTCAGAAATACGCAGATCGCCGGACAGTATATAGGCTCTTTCCGCAATATGCCGACAAGCAGCATTACAGCATATGTTGAGCAATTACGCCCGGATACTGGTGAGACAGGGGAGGGGTATGCGGCACGCGCAGCTCTTTATGACAACGTTGTTTCGGCTGCAAATCAGGTGATAAAGCAGCGGCAATCGGATCCTGTGCAGTTCTCTCTTGCCGCCGGACAGGCAAAGCCTATCGACATGAGCAATAAGGATAACTTTGGACAGAGCGTTGCCTTGCGTGCCGCTCAGGTCAGTGACCTTGCTAAGTCATATGGCACTCCACTGACGTTCTTTTCCAAAGACGAGGCCAATCAGATCGGTGTTTTCTTTCGTGATGCGCCAGTTTCCCAACAGGCAGCATATCTCGATACCATCAGGCAGAGCACTGGTGGTGGGCAGGTGTATATGTCAGCACTACAGCAGATCAGTGCCAACGCTCCATCTGCTGCCGTTGCCGGGATACTGATGGATAAGCCTGGTGGTATTTTGGCAGAAAAAAACTGGTTTAATCCTGATGTTTCCGTGTCTCCTGAAACCGCAGCGCAGACAATTCTTGCTGGTGCGGCGGCTCGTAAGGGTACTGATGACGCGAAAGGTATTCCGATGCCTAAAGATGCTGATCTTCGCCTTGAGTTTTCTGACATGGTGAAGGATGCATTTGCTGGTGATGCTCAGGGGGCATCAATGGCATACGAGATCGCAAAGGACTATTACGCTGGTGTGATGGCGAAAAAAGGCGTGGTATCAGGCGAAATTGACAATGATATCTGGAAACAGGCTGTTAACGTAGCTACAGGTGGCTTGCATGACTATAACGGAATGGGGAATGTTCTTTTGCCGTGGGGAATGTCTGCAGAGCAATTCGATAAGCAGGTTAATCAGGCTTGGAATGAACAAGTTGTCGGCACAGGGATAAAAACACCGCCTGGTCAGTATGGTTTGCAAAGTTACGGCGATAGTCAGTACCTGGTAAAACTTGGGACTGGATATCTGCTGAAGGATGATGGTTCTCCTGTTGTTCTTGATCTGACACAGAAGCGTCAGAGATTCTCCGGAGATATTCCGCAATGAGTTACTTTGGCCTTAATCCAGTAAACCAGAATCAGCAGCTTGACGAAGCAGCATCAAATCCAGCTGGCTTTAACAGCGATGTTGGTTTTTTCGACAATGCTGTAGGGGCGGCATTGTCTGGTTTGTACTCCGGGCTGGTGGCAAAGCCAGATCAGTTGCTATGGGCAGGGATGGATAAAATCGTATCCCCGATTGCCCAGTTTGTTAACGAAAACACCTCGCTCAATGACACTTCAGTTTCATACATTGCCGAGCAGAGAAAACTAGCAGAGCAGCAGGTTAAGCGTCTGACGCCTGATGCCGCGACAACCGGAACCGCAGGGCAGGTTCTTTATGGGTTGTTCGATATGGGCGGGCAGGCTGTTGTAGGTACAACGCTCGGTGGTCCGGTCGGAGGTGCTGCGGCGGTAACTTCGCTACAGGGTTTTTCTGAGTTTGAACGACTGACAGCGCAGGGGGTTGATTTCAGGACGGCGCAGGAAGCGGGATTAGTGCAGGGTATTACTGCTGGTGCCGGAACACTGATCCCTATGAGTCTCGGGTTACGTGCTGGTGGTGCGCTAGCGGAAGGTGTGGCGGCTCAGCTTGCGCGGACGGGTGAAAGTTCAGTGCGACGCGCCGCGGCAACAGCAGTACGTGCAACGCCAGATATTGCCTATGCCGCAGGTACAAATATTGCGTTCGGTATGGCACAGCGCGGGCTTACTGCAAAAACGCTTCGTGATGGTGGCTATAGCGAAATGGCTAACCAGTATGATGTGTTGGATCGACAGGCAATTGCTATTGATGCTGTTCTTGGGGTGGCTTTTGGTGGAGTCGGCAGATTTATTAACTCTCGCGGCGAGTCTACAAGCGCACCAAATTTTTCACCAGTTGATGTTGATGCTGCACTGGCGGCGAATGCCGCTCATCATGCTGAAATTGATATTGCGCCCGGCGTGCCGATCAACGTGCTTTCGCGCAATTCTCACATTCAGGCTCTGCGAAAAGCTATGTCTGATGTTAGCCAGGGGAGACCTGTAGACGTTGCCAGCATTGTTGAGTCTGCATCTTTCAGTGAAATTCCTGGGCGCAAGAGTCTGCTGTCTCAGGCAGTTAATGAGGCTCTGTCATCTGTAGATGATGGAGTAACGGCGCGCGCTATAGAAAATCGGTTGCTTGAAGAACAGGCCGCGCAGCTTTTGCCGCGTGGCGATAGACAGGTTTACCAGTCTGAAATCGCTAATAGCCAACGAATTATTGAAAATCTCACTGAACAGCGCGCACAAATTCTTGCAGAAGAGCCAACCGGTAGCGGTAAATCTTTGTCTCGTGCTCGATCAGATAAACAGGTCAGACTTCGCGATATTGACCAACGAATCCGGCAGGCACAAGAACGCCTGGAATTTTCCCGTAACGCGTTGGCGCCGCACGAGCCTGGAGGTCAGTTTTTTGAAGCTCGAGCAGAACTGGCACGGCGACAGCAGGCAGAAAGTGAACTTAATGCTCAGGCTGTTTCATTCTATAAAACAGCAGAGGTCAGGACGCCAGACGAAGTAGCTCCTTTTGAGCCCGGTAATATATTGCAACAGACAGAACAAAAAATGATGGCAGATCCGGCAGGAGATATTGATCTGCGTATAGCTGAAGACTCGCTGCTTGAATCTCCGGACATGATAATCACCGTGCTGGATGATGATGGTAATCCACAATCGCGCAGTGCGCGTGAAGTACTGGATGAAGCGAACAGGGAAAGTGAGCAGGCAATACAGGATTCCAGCCTGTTTGATGTTGCTGTGGCGTGTTTCTTGAGAGGTTAAATTAAATGAGACAGGAATGTATACAAGCGGTCCAGCAGGCGGCGCAGCGCACGTTAACGGCGCGAGAAATACAGAACATTGAAGACCGCATTTATCGAAATATGCGCTCCATTGCTCGTGATGACCCGATGTCGTGGCGACAACTTTCCGAATCAGAACGGTTGTATCGTGCAGCACAATTGGCATCTGAAGAATTACAGCGAGAAGCGGCATTAAAGAAACGTCGTGTGGCCCTCACTATAGCCGCACGTCAGAGATTGGATAAATTTATCAATAACTATCAAGGGGCTGATGGGAAACTTGGCGCTCTTAACCGTACTATTGCTTTTAATGCAGACGGTAAATCGAATTTCCTCTCTGTTGAATCCAGAACAAAAGCCACTCGTGATTATGCATTGAGTCAATTGCAGGAGGCATTTGAAGCAGTTGATCCTCGCTTTTTTGGCCTGTTTGAAGATGAAGCGGGCGTGCGTGACCTGGTATATGAAATGCGAGGGCAAAATACTGGCAATGCTAAAGCAAGAAAAGGTGCTAAGGCGTGGAGAGAAGTGACAGATCTACTTCGCCGCCGGTTTAATGATGCTGGTGGGGACATTGGCTATCTCGAAAACTGGGGGATCCCTCAACATCATTCTATGGAAAAGGTTGGGGCGGTATCAAAAGATAAATGGGTTAGCGATGTTATAGGTAAGCTGGATCGCAAATATTATACCCGAGCCGATGGACAACTGATGAACGATGCCGAGTTGTCTGCATTTCTTGGAGAGGCTTATAACACGATCGCTACTGGTGGGCTGAATAAGCTTACTGACACCGGAATGCGAATTTCCGGAGCACGTGCTAACCGTGGTAATGCATCACGACAGATACATTTCAAAGATGCAGATTCCTATCTGCAATATCAGCAACTTTATGGCGATCGCTCTCTATGGGAAATCATGGTCGGTCACCTGGAAGGTATCAGTAAAGATATTGCACTGGTGGAAACATATGGCCCAAACCCCGATCATGTTTTCCGCTCTCTTCTTGATCAGGTGAAGGCAGAAACGGCAACAGCTAACCCGAGTAAAACCGGTAAAGTCGAGCGGCTGGCGAACAACACAGAGAATCTGTACAACTTTATTTCCGGAAAGACACAGCCTGTAGCGAATCCGCACATCGCGCGATGGTCTGACAATATCCGCAACTGGCTGGTTGCCAGCAGACTCGGATCCGCGTTGCTGTCATCGTTCTCTGATCTTGGAACCATGTATCTGTCTGCGAAGGTTACCAACCTTCCAATGAACCAGTTATTCCGCAACCAGCTTGAAGCTATGGACCCAACGAACCGTACTGAGCTTGCGCGGGCGCGCCGCGCTGGTCTGGCGATGGAATCTCTACTTGGCAGTGTTAACCGCTGGGCGATGGATAATATGGGGCCGTCTGTGCCTCGTTGGGCGGCAACGGCGGTAATGCGTGCCAGTGGGCTTACAGCATGGTCAGATGCGCACAAGCGCGCCTATGGCGTAACCATGATGGGAAGCCTGGGAGAAGTAGTGTCACGGACACCAGACCTTCGTAGCCTCGATGACTCTGATTTTCGTATCCTGAAAAGCAAAGGGATTACTGACACAGACTGGAGCGTATGGAAGCTGGCGCAACAGGAGGACTGGGGGAACGGTAATAATACGATGCTGACACCGGAAAGCATTATGCGTATCCCTGATTCAGCAGTTAAACATCTTGGTGAGCCTGAACGCGTGAAATTTGAGGCAATGCGTAAACTGCTCGGTGCCGTAACTGAAGAAGTTGATATGGCTGTTATTACACCGGGTGCACGTGAGCAACTGATAACCGGTTCTGGTATTCAGCGTGGAACATGGAAAGGTGAATTAACGAGAAGTGTTTTCCTGTTTAAATCGTTCCCTATCTCGGTGGTTATGCGTCACTGGTCACGCGCTATGGGTATGCCGTCGGCTGGCGGGCGTGCGGCATATATTGCGACGTTTATTGCCAGTACGACCATTCTTGGCGCTTTGTCGCAGCAACTTAACGACCTTGCGTCTGGTCGTAATCCTCGCGAGATGACAGGAGAAGATGCTGCTAAATTTTGGCTTGGTGCTCTACTGAAAGGTGGTGGTCTTGGCCTTTACGGTGACTTTTTATTGTCAGATCACACTAGGTACGGAAGCGGCGCGCTGGCGTCGATGCTTGGACCGGTAGCTGGTCTGGTTGATGACGTAGTGAAGATTGCTCAGGGCATACCGTTAAATGCTGTGGAAGGGAAGAATGAGCAGACTGGTGGTGATCTGGTTAAGCTGGGGAAAGGTCTGATGCCAGGTGCGAATCTCTGGTACTTAAAGGCGGCTCTCGATCACATGATCTTTAACCAGATGCAGGAGTATTTTTCACCAGGTTATTTGCGTAAAATGGAGCAACGTTCGAAGAAAGAGTTTAACCAGACATACTGGTGGCGACCACAGGATGTCACTCCGCAATAAGGAAGTGTTGTGTTTTTAATTATTTTGAGTGTGATAATTTCTGGTGGATTGTTATTTATTGACCGCTACAAATATTTTCTTAACCCTCAGACTCAAGCTATTTGCTGGTTCATCTTTGTTGTGCAGGGAGTAGTTCTTGTTGCAAGCCTTATTGAGGGGAGGCCTCTTATTTTTACTGGGTAAATTAGGTGACTACATGCAAGCTATAGGATTCATTGTTTATATCGTCGTTGGTCTTTTTCAGTTGGCAGCAATTATGGCTGGGCTTGAATCATGGTGGGGATTGCACTGGATAATTGCAGCCCCCATTGCTTTCATCGTGAGCTATATTCCATTTGTTGGAGCGATTGTTGGTATGGTTGGCGCTGTGGATGTATGGCGGTGGGAGTGGTGGCAGGCTGGCCTTCTCTTCTTTGGTGGGATCATCTTTGCTATTGTCTGCGGTGGAATGTCATCATTTTTCGAATGGCTATCATTCAGAAAAGGGACGTGACATGTCACAGGCCGCTTTCGCGGCCTTGTTTTTAACGAATGCCACCGCCACCCGGGCGGGAATCCGCAGAACGCCCACCGCAGCGGGAGCCGTCAGCGGCAGTATCGCTGTCGTGCTGACAACGACCGGCAAAGGCCTGAGTTGAAGCTACCAGAGACAACAAAATGAACAGTGCAGCAAATGCTTTTTTCATTGTGAAATTTCCATCTATAAGCCACCTCAATGTGGCGTCAATGAGTGTAGCACTGACTTTTGTTTCGTCCACAAAAAAGCCCGCGCTGCGGGCTTACCAAAACTTGTACCACGGGGATTTATCCTTCAATGGACAATCCTTCCATCGTGTGGCCAACCATTCATATTCTTTAAAATATGTGTTTATGTTTTCTTTTTCTCTAATGGCTTGTATAAGAGGTAGCGCAATCTGATAGTTATTTACAACGGAGCTGTAAAATACTTCCTTAATCATGGTCTCATCATAAGTTTTCCGCTTCACGCTCACAGCCATGCGTTCGTAGAAACCTAGACAGTAAATTATTTCTCTCTTCTCTGTCTTTTCTTCATCCGTAAGATCAGCCTGTCCATTGCTTGGATACATATAAGAGCGGAATGATTTGTTCGATTCGTGAATGCGGCGCATAGTAGATAGGCCTTTCTTATAATCTACATCAAACCTGCTTTCACCAAGGAATACTGAAGTGTGTACTTTTCTCGCTGTATTTACATTATAAATAATAGTAGCGATAGCTATGAACAAGCCAAGCGAAACCGCGACTGCACTTACGATTTGAGCCACAGCCATGGCAAATTGCATTTCTTCACTTAACACAAACTGTCTCCAGACATGAAAACGGGGCCTAATGGCCCCGTCATTAAACTATCCGAATGTTAAACGCCTTCGTACTCGTCAAATTTTCTCATGTGGGCTCCTCCTGTATCGGTGCCTAATCGCTATGGATCACCCGTGAGGTAATAGTAAGCTATTCACCTGCAATCTGTACAGAATTATTTAAAGGCACATCCCTGTGCCGCCGCCCGTCAGAAGAACCCTGCTTTGTCGTTGATGTACTCCGCGTGCGTCTGGATATCACGCAGGCATTTGCTCACACCGACGATGTAGCAGAACATGGTGGTCAGCTCCGCTGCCGCGCTCGATACATCGTGCCCGTCGTCCTGTAACTGGTTCAGCAGATTCATCAGCAGTGAGTTCTCCGTCAGGCCGAGAACACCAGACGGCGAATGAATCAGGCTGCGGTAGCCGGGCTTCAGTGGGGCGCTGTATTCTTTTTTGTCTTCCAGCTTGATCGCCTCCATTATGGCGGGCATGAAGCCTGACAAGACCTTCTCCACTTTTGTTTCTTGTTGTCTTAAACGTTTCTCGCATTCAATGAAGTAGCGTCGCACCTGGCGACCTTTTTCGTTACGCTCGACCATCGCCAGCTCTTTGGCTGTATCAAGGGTGAGGTGGTACTCTTTGCGGTTGTGGCCGCCTCTACCAGATGTTTGCTTTCCCAAATTGGAAAGCAAAATATAGTCTTGATTTTCAATGAATTCGTATTCTGATATGCGATTTGTAATCCATGCTGCAAACACCTTTTTAACACCTAAAAAAGCGTGCAGATCGCGGGCATTACAAAGTAGGGCTGTTTCGTTAGATATAGTGCCGTTGAATACGGGGATGAGTTGAGCGTTCATGATGGTGTCTCCACTTAGCGAATTACATCACCACCGCTGAGACCAATCAGATGGTGGTGAACTGAACGGAGTTGGTCTTACCGGCCTAAGTGGTACCGGCGTCCTTTCGGACCCCCATTCAGCCCACCATAATTCTGGCATGACTGTGCTATACGCATAAAAAAACCACGTCTGGCGTGGTATGCGCCACTTAGTAATCCGGGAGACCAATCCCGGCACTGGATTTTGCCAGTGCCCGATTACTATGGCACAAGAGGAGTGCGATGTAAATTTACCTCAAAGGTAAACATAAGCACTCCACTTGGTAATTGCAAACCTTATCTGGTTTGTTTTCGTAATTGTTCGGCACAATAGTCGAGATGTGTTTGCAGATCCTGCATAGACATCTGTGAGCTGGTGACGTAGTTAATCAGTGCAGTCAGTTCGGCAAGTGGGCCATCGACATTAAATCCATCCTTATCGAGATCCCGGAGTAATTTCATCAAGTGCGATCCCTCCACCAGTGACCTGACGCCTCCCGGCGTGTGAATCCTTTCGGTAAATCCGTCTTCCAGTGGATAGTGATACTGCTGCATCTTATCTTCTCCATGCAATAACTGTATATTTATACAGTATCAAATAATTTGTTTGCTATCCAGCACGTTTTGCAAATTACCCGAAAGGTAATATCTATTGGTATTTATAGTCTTTCTATCCATATGTGGTTTTTAAGGTAATAGAATAACCAGATATGCGGCGCAACGGGTGCTGCGACTATCTGGAGATTTAACATGACGGTCTCAACCGAAGTTGACCACAACGAATACACCGGTAACGGAGCTACGACATCATTTCCGTATACCTTCCGTATTTTCAAAAAATCCGACCTGGTTGTTCAGGTGTCTGACCTGAACGGGAACGTAACAGAATTGGTTCTGGATACCGGTTATACGGTAACAGGGGCGGGCACTTATAGTGGCGGTTATGTGGTTCTTCCGTCGCCGCTTGCTGCTGGCTGGAGAATCACGATAGAGCGTGTGCTTGATGTGGTGCAGGAGACTGATCTTCGCAATCAGGGAAATTTTTTCCCCGAAGTTCATGAGGATGCATTTGACTACCTGACGATGCTGATCCAGCGATGTTTTGGGTGGTTCAGACGTGCATTGATGAAGCCCTCTCTGCTTGCAAAATATTACGATGCAAAGCAAAACAAAATTTCTAACCTTGCAGATCCATCACTTGAGCAGGATGCTGTAAATAATCGATCAATGCGCAATTATGTTGATGCTGCAATCGCCGGAGTTGTTGGTGGTTTTGGTTGGTTTATTCAGTATGGTTCTGGAGCAGTATACCGAACGTTCCAGGATAAGATGCGGGATAACGTTAACGCTCTTGATTTTGTTCCGTTTGAGCAAAGATATGCTGCATTAAATTTTGAAGTTGATGCGTCTGAATGGTTAATTAATGCGATAAATTCTGGTGCAAGTGTCGTTAGAATACCTGCAGGTAAATGGATGATTTCTAAGAACATAGATGTGCCTCCTGGAGTGTCATTAATTGGTGATGGCATTGATTATTGGGACACATATAGACCAGCGCCTGAAAGATTATTAAAAAGTTGGAGTAAAGGAACCCATCTTGTATTTACTGGTGATGGAGAAAAAAACAAATATTTTTTTAACATCTCTAATGAAAGGCCAGTTAAAATTGTTGAAGGGATATCTTGTAAGTTCACTGAGTTTACGAATGAAGATTCTGTAGGTGTTACTCCTGCTACACCAAAAGCCATGAGCGTAGCTGTTAGTATCAACAGGGCATCACAGTTACGCAATCTGAGAATAATGGTAAGTAAAAATGGTATTGAAGGATACAATAACCCTGATTCTTATTCATTGGGTGATAACTGGGATATAGGGTTGCATGTATACGATAGCTGTGATTCAGTTATTGATAACGTACAGATTGTCGGCTATTGGAGGGTAAAAGGACTACTACTGACAGAAAATGACGGGAGCCTTTCAATGAAGGGAAATCCTGAAAAAACGCACTTTAATAACGTTTATGTCCAGTCAGGAATCGCGATAAGGAATAGCCCTCAGATTGATCTTGTAAGTAATACTGAAAGCTCAGTGACATTTAAACATAAAAAGTCGATGAGAATAACTTCAGTTAAACAGTTTAAAATTGCTGGCAGTGAATCAGTATATACGTATTCAGATGCATCATTTGATGGAACTAACATCACACTATCTGGTATTTCTCCTGAAATACAAGGTACAATAAGTGTAATCAGGTTTCCGTCAATTGGTAATAATTTTAGCGGGACTGTTTTTGAGAATACAGTAGCCACTACTCTTGATCATACATCAGGTAAGCCATCAGAATACTTTGGCCTTCCTGCATCCTTTGCATTAGAGGTTGATGGTTTCCCTGTTCGTAATTTAAGGTTTGATAAATTCAAAGCTCAAACAACATTTGATAAAGGAAATTGCATTTTTGGTGATTGCCGTGATGTTAAAATAACATCATCTGAGTTTGAAAATGGAATTATGATTGCGTATAACCTGACCGAGACTCAGGGTTATACAGGAAATCTTAGATTTTTTGCTTCTGATCTTCAGAGCAGAGTTAACACAAGTGAGTTTAAACCAAGAGACGCATTTGTAGACAATAGACAAATAAAAACGGAGTTTACTGATGGTTCGTTCATTATAAAGAACTGGAGGCCTACAGATACAAAAATACAATGGTCGTCTGGAGCAGATGCTATTGTTCTTAGAGAGTCACCTGACGAACAATCAGACGGAAATATTTACGGGTATCACATTGATGGTAAAAGATGGATTAGTGTTAGTGGATATAACAAAGATATAAATATTTCATCAAGAAACTTAAGCGTAAAAAACCATGGTGATGACTCTGCAGTTATTAATATATTCGGCGACTCTGGAAATATTGCCATTAAAGGTAATTTTTCACCAATTATTGATAACAGCAAATCTCTTGGTGCACCATCATTTAGATGGGCACAGGTTTATTCTGCGAACGGTTCGATAAACACATCAGATGGTAGAGAAAAAAGTGAACCGATTAGTACAAGTGAGCTCAGCTTGTATATGTCTCGTGGTTATGAAGGTGATGCAATTCTGGATGCATGGGGAGATATCAGGATTGTAGCTTTTCGCTGGCTTGATGCCGTCAGGGAAAAGGGAGATGGTGCCCGCTGGCATTTTGGTGTTATAGCACAACAAGTGAGAGACACTTTCCTCGCGCATGGGATTGATGGAACCAGATTTGGCCTTCTCTGTTACGATGAATGGGATGATAAATACGCGCCAGTGATGGCGGTAAGGATGATCACTAAAGTTGTGGATGGCGTCGAAATTGAGATGGAAGAAGAATACGAAACAGAAGAGCTAACTCTGGTTTGCAAGGCTGGAAATAGGTGGGGTATCCGTACTGACCAGTGTTTATGGCTTGAGTCAGCTTATTTGCGTAGAAGAATCGAAAAAATAGAATCACGTCTTGCAATGCTTGAAAGTAGCTAAATATTGAGGATTAATCTTAGTAGCCGGCTTGCTTATTACGAAGTAAGTTCGGCTTCTTTCTTCTTTAATTGTGACTGAGAGGTACACTAGACCATTTTCTGAACGAAATTTTCATTGCCGTAGAAGGTAGAAATACAGCGTTTTGAGGTAACTATTATCCTTAAATGGTTTATTATGTGTGAATCTTCAATAGTAAGGAGATTGTTATGCGTAATAAACGGTGTTCATTATGTCAGCCCATCTAACTACTGATTCTTTAAATCAATGGCTTAGTGTGAGCTCTCTTGCTGCAGTTATCGTAGGCGTTCCGCCAGAGGTGGCGCTCGGTGCTCTTGCTGGTGCGGTAATTTTTGTTACCTCTGCGGTAGAGTACCCAATTCATCGTCGCGTACTCTTATCGATGCTTAGCTTTCTCTGTGGACTTCTTTTCTACAAACCAGCAGCATCAATTCTTATCGGCATAGCCAGCCTGATCCCTACCATCACGCAGGACTCTTTTGAAAAAGGGATTGTTTTCTCTGCTGGCGCATTCGTGTCAGCAATTGTCGCTGTGCGTATTGGTATATGGCTCTACCACCGTTCAGACAATCCACGCGATTTAATTCCGGGGAGAAAAGACGATGGTAACGCATGAGTTTTTTTTGCTTATCACCAATGCAGTTATTTGTACTGGCATAGCAATTCGCGTTGTCACATTCCGGCGTAACGGCTCTCAACATCGAAGATGGGGAGGGTGGCTTGCTTATTTCCTTATTGTTGCTGCGGCCAGTATTCCTGTTCGTGTCGTCTATGCAATCTGGTTACGCACGCCAATGGCTGTGGATTTATCTGAGGTCATTATCAACGCTGTCATGCTTGCCGCGGTTATTAAAACACGCGGTAACGTTGTTCAGATTTTCAAAATATCGAGGTCTAAACATGGAGATTAAACAATTCCAGCGAGCTGCTGGTATTAGCGAGGCGCTGGCCGCACGCTGGTTCTCGCATATAACTTCTGCGATGAAAGAGTTTGGTATCAGCAAAGCAGAAGATCAGGCAATGTTTATTGCTCAAGTCGGGCATGAGTCTGGGGGCTTCACCAGGTTGCAGGAGAATTTCAACTACAGTGTCAGCGGACTGGCTAACTTCGTTCGGGCTGGGCGTCTCACTCAGGGGCAGGCTAATGCGCTGGGTCGCCATGCTGGTGAACCACCATTGCCACTCGAGCGCCAGCGAGCGATTGCCAATCTGGTGTACAGCAAACGCATGGGGAACAATGCCCCAGGCGATGGCTGGAATTACCGTGGCCGCGGACTTATCCAGATTACCGGTTTGAATAACTATCGTGATTGCGGAAACGGCCTGAAAGTGGACCTGCTGGAGAATCCTGAACTGTTGGCGCAGGACGAATACGCGGCTCGTAGCGCGGCGTGGTTCTTCTCCAGCAAAGGTTGCATGAAGTATACCGGCGATATTGCACGTGTAACTCTGATTATCAATGGTGGCAGGAATGGCATCGACGACCGGCGCGCGCGGTACGTCACTGCCAGTAAGGTGCTGGCTGTATGATCTGGTCATTCGTAAAAGCATACCGTAAACAGTTGATTATCATGGCGGTGCTTGCTGTTCTGGTCATATCAGGAGTTGTTGCCTGGAATGTGCACGGCAGTCGTCAGTACGACGCTGGGTATGCACAGGCGAAAGAAGACCGCAAAACCGAAGATGAGAGAATTCGTCAGCACTACGAACAGGAGAAATCGATCAATGAACGTGAAGCGCAGCAGAGGATCGACCAGGCGCGCAATGATGCTCTTGATGCTGCCGCTCGCGCTGGCCGGTTGCAGCAACAGCTCGTTGCCATCCGTGAGCAGCTCAGGCACTATAACGCCATTGTCGGCGCTGGGTCGTCAGCCGCAGACACCGGAGTTTTGCTTGCCGACGTGTTCAGCAAATCTCTCGAGAGAAATAGACAACTGGCAGAGTATGCTGACCGGGCAGCCGAAGCCGGAAGAGTCTGCGAAAAACAGTACGACACCCTGACCAGATAGCATGGCATTTTTCATGGTACTGATTTCCGGTGACGGTATATAAAACGGTACGAGAAAAATTCATCTTTGGAAAAATGTTATCACTCAATTGGTTATGGTATCCGTAAATAATTGAGTGGGAATGATTTTGAACCCTGCACTATGAATGAACAAAACCCTCTGTTACTACAGAGGGTTTTTTATCTTCAAGAATTATAGGCTTGAAGTTACTTACATCGATTAATTAAACCAGCTGTCCGATTTGTTCTCTTCTGCTTTGCCCACGCTTTTCATCAGATCGCGACCGCCTTCAGTCATATTTCTGTTTGCGTCAGCTTCAGATTGCACCACATCGGTTTGCGCAGCTTTGTGCTTCAGTTCCTGATCGATAAATTCGTTTTCTCGCTTAACGCGGGCTTCTTCTTTCGCCAGCGCCAGTTTTTGTTTCTGAATCTCTAAGCTGCGTAGCTCATCTTCATAACTTTGATCGCGTTTTTTGTCCGCAGTGGCTTCGGCGTCCAGTTTATCCTGACGAGCTTTCTTATTCGCTGCTGCCGTTGCCGCTCTTTTATTAGCCGCGGCCTGGGCGTTTGCGCGACGTTGCTTCTCTTGCTGGATTTCCCTGTTGCGCTCCGCGACCCATTCGTCATGCTGCCTTTGCTCTTCATTTTTACCTTGCTGTTCCGCTTCTGCGACAGCAGAGAGTTGATCCTGCAATGATGAGGCGATAGCCGGATAGCTTAAGGAGGCTAAGATGGCGCAAAGAAAAACTTTCTTCATGACTCCTCCTGATTATTAGCTCTTTTCAGGACATTTGGTATTTGGCTGAATACGCGTTTCGTTATACGTCGTGGTAATAACAACGGCTAAACCTGTCGTAAACTGGCACTCTTTACCCACCTGGGTGGAGGTATACACTTTGGTGCCTTCCTTATACGTTAGAGAAACACCTTCCACTAAGGTTTTATCATTCACCATAGAACCCGCTGCCGCGCCAACAGCTCCGCCGCCAACTGCACCTGCCGTCGTTCCGGAATTGCTGCCAGACCCCACGTTGTGGCCGATTACACCGCCAGCGACTGCACCAATAAGCGCGCCGAAGGCTTGTGCGTTTCGTTTATTTTGGGAGTTGTCTACGGCAACTTTTGCGGGAAGAATGGAAATAATATTAACGGTTTTAGTTTCTTGTTTGGTATTCAGTTGATCGGTTTGATAAACATCGGCGGCATGATCATCAGCATTTGACTGGCATCCTGCCAGAGTGAATGACGCTAACATTGCCACAGGCAGAAGACATTTTTTAAATTTCATCACTATTCCTTGTTATACACATTACGAAAAATAAGACATTTAAGATCATCAAAAGAGGAAAGTAAATGTATTGCGTATAAAGGAATAGATTAAATTTATTAAAATTCACGTGGAAAATAATTTATAAAAATACATCATTAAAACATATGTATTAATTTTATATTTATTTCGCAGCCAAACAGGATAAACATCAGTCAGGACAAAGACGTAAAATTTAAGATGAAAGAATATCTGCCGCTTTGATAATCCCAAAGAGCAAAAGCATCCGACAGCGAGGTGCCGTTATGTTCTGTGAAAGTGGAGAAGGTAACCGCTAACGTTGTACCGGTGATTCGACGGAGAGTGTGGATTGCTGAGCTTCTTTTTTGCTCTGATGGTGCTGCCATGCACCGACGGACGAGTAGATAAAACGGCCAAAGAAGAAGATAAAGCTGATGAGCAGTACGATACGGGTCATGCGACTGTTAAATCGGTGTCGTTTTCGCATACAGGTTGCCTGACTCACAAAAGGTTCCTTGAAGTATGTCCCACGCTGTGGACGGTACTTACATTAAGGCACAACAGGACAAAATGGTCAATTCTTCGTTATGTAAAAAAGCGTCAGTGGATACATATTTTAATGTTATGGAAGTTAATTTAATTATTTACAATGATGATGTAATAATGATGAATTAACATGATAAACGTAATAATTCATTAATCAGGGTTATTTTGTTTGATATATATCAATTGGAACTTTCATATGACACTTAGAATCAATGCTCTCTATAGTGATGAATAATCATCATTCGAAGTCAGGTGGGATGCCTGTCTGAATACACCTCCTTCAGGATGTGGGGGATTCTGCTGAGCATCTATGAAACTGAATGCAACTTATATAAAAATACGTGATAAATGGTGGGGGCTTCCGCTGTTCCTGCCTTCTTTAATCTTGCCCATTTTCGGCCACATCAATACTTTCGCGCATATTTCTTCCGGTGAGGTTTTTCTCTTTTATCTGCCTCTGGCACTGATGATCAGCATGATGATGTTTTTCAGCTGGGCGGCATTGCCAGGGATCGCCTTAGGGATTTTTGTCCGCAAATATGCAGAGCTGGGTTTCTACGAAACGCTCTCATTAACGGCTAATTTTATTATCATTATCATTCTCTGTTGGGGCGGTTACAGGGTCTTTACTCCCCGGCGTAACAACGTTTCACATGGTGATACCCGTTTAATTTCCCAGCGTATATTCTGGCAGATTGTGTTTCCTGCAACGCTGTTTCTGATACTTTTCCAGTTTGCTGCGTTTGTAGGATTACTGGCGAGTAGAGAAAATCTGGTCGGCGTCATGCCTTTTAACCTCGGGACATTAATCAATTATCAGGCCTTACTGGTGGGTAATCTGATCGGTGTCCCGCTGTGCTACTTCATCATTCGAGTGGTGCGAAATCCGTGTTATTTACGCAGCTATTATTCGCAATTAAAACAGCAGGTTGATGTCAAAGTCACCAAAAAAGAGTTCGCGCTCTGGCTACTGGCATTAGGTGCGTTGTTGTTGCTGTTATGCATGCCGTTAAATGAAAAAAGCACAATTTTTAGCACCAACTATACCTTGTCATTATTGCTGCCCCTGATGATGTGGGGAGCGATGCGCTATGGTTATAAGCTGATTTCATTGCTCTGGGCGGTCGTGTTGATGATCAGCATCCACAGCTATCAAAATTACATTCCCATTTATCCTGGCTATACCACGCAGCTGACCATAACCTCCTCCAGTTATCTGGTATTCTCTTTTATTGTCAATTATATGGCTGTACTGGCAACCCGTCAGCGAGCGGTAGTCAGACGCATTCAGCGGCTTGCGTATGTGGACCCGGTGGTTCATCTGCCAAATGTTCGCGCCCTGAATCGCGCGTTGCGTGATGCCCCCTGGTCTGCGCTTTGTTATTTACGCATCCCTGGCATGGAAATGCTGGTTAAGAACTATGGCATCATGCTACGGATTCAATACAAGCAAAAACTTTCTCACTGGCTGTCACCCTTGCTGGAACCGGGTGAAGATGTTTATCAGCTTTCGGGTAACGATCTCGCGCTGCGACTGAATACAGAATCGCACCAGGAGCGCATTACCGAACTGGATAGCCATCTCAAGCAATTTCGTTTCTTTTGGGATGGAATGCCGATGCAACCGCAGATTGGCGTCAGTTACTGCTATGTGCGCTCGCCAGTGAATCATATCTACCTGCTGCTGGGAGAGCTAAATACGGTCGCCGAGCTTTCCATCGTGACCAACGCCCCGGAAAATATGCAGCGTCGCGGGGCAATGTATTTGCAACGCGAATTGAAAGATAAAGTCGCGATGATGAATCGGCTACAGCAGGCGCTGGAACACAACCATTTTTTCCTGATGGCCCAGCCGATTACCGGTATGCGTGGTGATGTCTACCATGAAATTCTTCTGCGCATGAAAGGTGAGAATGATGAACTGATCAGCCCCGACAGCTTCTTGCCGGTCGCGCACGAATTTGGTTTATCGTCGAGTATCGACATGTGGGTCATTGAGCATACGCTGCAATTTATGGCTGAAAACAGAGCGAAGATGCCCGCTCACCGTTTTGCGATTAATCTGTCGCCAACCTCGGTATGTCAGGCGCGTTTTCCCGTTGAAGTCAGTCAGCTGCTGGCTAAATATCAAATTGAAGCGTGGCAACTTATTTTTGAAGTCACCGAAAGTAATGCTCTGACCAATGTTAAGCAGGCGCAAATCACCTTGCAGCATCTTCAGGAATTAGGCTGCCAGATTGCGATTGATGATTTCGGCACCGGCTACGCCAGCTATGCGCGGCTTAAAAATGTGAATGCCGATTTGCTTAAAATTGACGGCAGTTTTATCCGCAATATTGTGTCAAATAGTCTGGATTATCAGATAGTGGCGTCGATTTGCCACCTGGCGCGAATGAAGAAAATGCGGGTAGTGGCAGAGTACGTTGAAAACGAAGAGATCCGCGAGGCGGTGTTCTCTTTGGGGATCGATTATATGCAGGGTTATCTTATTGGTAAGCCGCAACCGTTAATTGATACGCTGAATGAAATCGAACCCATTCGCGAAAGTGCCTGAATAATGCGGGCCGACATTTCTCGTCGGCCCGCAAAGCATTAAGCGGCGATTTCTGGGGTACTTTCTTCTTCAATTTTCAACCGCCAGCCAGCCACGCCTTCCCAGTATTCTTGCTCCTTTTCCAGATCAAGCAGTACCAGCGCATTCTGACTAAACCAGTCATGCGGGAAACGCAGTGTCCAGTGACTGTCATCGGTAATCAGCGTCAATGTTGGCGGTGTGGTGGTTGCCTGACGTTGATTATTGAGTAATACGCCAAGGCGCAATAGCTGAATCAGTGGCAGAAACTGTTTCTTCTTAAACAAGGTAAAGCGCGGCAGATCGTCGAGCTTAATCGCTTTACGGTGATAGCGCACCAGCGTCGCCATCATCAACTGCTGTTCCTGATTAAAACCCGGCAAGTCGCTGTTTTGCAGAATATAAGCGGAGTGGCGATGCAAACCGCTGTGGTTGATATTCAACCCGACCTCATGCAGCATGGCGGCCCATCGCAGTAGCGCCTCCAGTTGCGGATGCGCCAGCTTCGGTTGCTGTTCCCGCCACTGTTCGTACATTTGCATAGTGGTATCCAGCACCCGTCGGGCCTGTTCGCTGTCGATGTGATACTGGTTGGCGAGGCTGCTGGCGGTGCGACTACGCACATCCTGATGACGGAAACGTCCTTCCATTTCATACAGTACGCCTTCGCGTAACGCCCCGTCAGAAAGGCGCAGTTCACGGATGGCTAAAGCATCAAACACACCGCATAAAATCGCCAGTCCAGGAACGAAGACTGTTTTCCGCTCTTCGGAAAGACCCGGTAAACTCAGCGATGCGAAATTACGGTGACGTAAAACTTCTTTTACCAGTTTTTCCAGACGTTCCGGGGTAATTATCCCGTCTTTCTCGCCCATTTCCATTAACACTTCATGGGCGGCTTTTATGGTACCGGAAGCGCCCATTGCCACGTTCCAGCCCTGAATACGGAATTGCCAGGTTAACGTTTCCAGTTTTTGTGCTGCCGCCATACGAGCGCGCTGGAAATTCTCTTTATTGATGACCCCGCCAGGGAAATAAAGCTGGGCAAAGCTGACACAACCCATCCGGCGGCTTTCAACGAGAATAGGTTCGAAATTTTCACCAATCACCAGTTCCGTAGATCCGCCGCCAATATCAATAACCAGTTTGCGACCTTTCTCCGGTTGGGTATGTTCCACGCCCATAAAAATCAGACGGGCTTCTTCATTACCGGAAATAATTTCAATCGGGTAGGGAATGACCTTTTCCGCGCGTTTCAGAAAGTCAGTGGCGTTCAGCGCCTGACGCAGTGTATGGGTGCCAACTATACAGACGCTGGCAGGAGAAAACCCTTGTAGCCGTTCGGCAAACAGCGACAGACAGTTTAAACCGCGCGTCATTGCTTCTTCACTCAACATATTATCTGGCCCCAGGCCGTCCGCCAGATGCACCCGCTGTTTCAGGCGGCCAATAATCTGCATGGCACCATCTACCACACGGGCTATGACCATGTGAAAACTGTTTGAACCAAGATCGACCGCAGCAAACTCCTGCGGACGAGGGGATTTATCGTGTATTGGCATAGGGTTATTCAGGTTGTTCGAGTGATTTGATGTAGTCGTAAATCGCCAACTGCGCCCGTACTTTGCGGCGATTGCCGCGGGGAACGTAGCGATTACTGAGTTCTTTATCGATATAACGTGCTTTGACTGTATCGCTGAATAATATGTCGATGATGTCCAGCACCCGCTGCTTCAGGCGCGGATCGAGCAGCGGTGTCGCCACTTCAATACGATAATCAATATTGCGCGTCATCCAGTCGGCGGAAGAAAGGTAGACCTTTTTATCGCCGCCATTTTCAAAAATATAAACCCGGTCATGTTCAAGGTAACGGTCAACAATACTGATGGCACGAATGTTGTCGCTAATGCCTTCCAGATTGGGGATCAGCGAACACATGCCGCGAACCAGCAGATTAACCGGTACGCCGGAGCTGGAGGCCGCATACAGACGATCAACCAGGCCTTTATCGACAAGGTTATTTAGCTTCAGGGTGATACCGCTGGGCAGCCCTTGCTGCGCGTTGGCGATTTCGCGGTCCACCATTTCATACAACAGGCGGCGGGAGTTTTGCGGCGACACCATTAAATAATCAAATGTCACCGGACGGTATGGGTTTTCAATAAAGTTGAACACCCGCCGTACTTCGTTGGTGATGCGCGCATCGGCGGTCAGCAACGAATAGTCAGTATAAAGACGCGCGGTTTTTTCGTTAAAATTTCCGGTCCCGATGTGTGCGTAACGCACCACTTCACCGTTTTCTTTACGTGAAATCAGGAACAGTTTGGCGTGAATTTTCAGCCCCGGCGCAGAGAAGATAACGTGCACGCCTGCTTCGGTCAGGCGCTTCGCCCAGTGAATGTTGGCTTCTTCGTCGAAACGCGCCTGTAACTCAACCACCACGGTGACTTTCTTACCGTTGTGTGCGGCGTGGATCATCGAGTCGATGATGCGTGAATCTTTCGCCACGCGGTAAATGTTAATTTTAATCGCCAGTACGCTCGGGTCGAACGAAGCCTGACGCAGCAGTTCCAGCACATGCTCAAAGGTATGATAAGGATAATAGAGCAACACATCGCGTTCGCGAATGGCATCAAAACCATTGCGGAACTGGGCTTTATCAAACCAAATGTGGCGTAAACGCGGCAGTGGTTTGTTCACCAGATTGGCTTTGCCGACATTGGGGAAATTAATAAAGTCTTTAAAATTATGATAACGACCGCCGGGGACGATGGAGTCGTAGCGGGAAATAGTCAGTTTTTCGCGTAACACTTCAACCAGCGCATTGGGCATATCGCGCTGATAAACAAAACGCACCGGCTCAGCAGTTAAACGCTGCTTGAGACTGGAAGACATCAACTCCATCAGGCTGGCTTCCATCTCATGCACTAAATCGTATTCGGCATCGCGGGTCATCTTCATTGAATAGGCATTCAGCGCGTCATAATCAAAGAAGCCTTTGAAAATATCATCAAGGCAGTAACGCAGAATGTTATCCAGAAGAATCATCGGCTTGCGTCGACGCGGCGCTTCTGGCGGTAAATTCACAAAGCGCGGCACTTTATCTGATGGGATCTCCAGCAGCGCGTAACGGATGGTATCGCCACGGATAATTTCCACCGCCAGATAGGTGTAATCATCTTTCAGGAACTGCACTAAATCAGTGTCAGGATTGATTAAAATCGGCGTAATGTGCTGACGCAGATACTGCTTAAAATAATGACGCAGCCAGTTTTGTTGATTGACGGAGAGCTGGCGTTCATTAATCAGGAAGATCTGGTTGCGCGCCATCTCCAGCAACAACTCGTTGTAGAGGCCGTCGAATTCCTGATCGGCTTTCAGCACCCGGGACTGAATTTTGCCCAGTAAATGGCGGGAATGAGAGTTGGAACCTTGTTCTTCGCTAATAATGATGCGTCGCTTCAGTTCAGCGAAGCGGACTTTATAGAACTCATCAAGGTTATTGGAATAGATCCCCAGGAAACGCATCCTTTCAATCAGCGGGTTAGATTTGTCCGCCGCTTCCTGAAGCACGCGTTCATTGAACGATAACCAACTGAGCTCTTTTTCGATGTATAGCTTTTCCTGACCCATTACCACTTTTACTCCGTTTTATTCACGGGACACTGCCTGGATATTATGGCGAGCAATATTGGCAGATGTCCAACTATGCCAGAAAAGGGGGAAAAAAACTGCTGGAGCTTGCGATTTACAGGTGAATTGAAAAACGCCAGCGGCAGAGCTGGCGCTTTAACTACGGGGGCATTACTCGTCGGCAGCGTAGCCCTGCGGCGGCAGACGTTGACCATCCAGCCACGCGGCGTTTTCGTGCATTTTCAGACGACCATCGGCAAACCAGCTAATCACCAGTGGATAAATAGCGTGTTCCTGGGTTTGCACGCGGGCGGTGATGTCATCTTCCGTATCACCAGCAAATACCGGGACTTTCGCCTGTAAAATAACCGGGCCACCGTCCAGTTCATCGGTGACGAAATGCACCGATGTACCGTGCTCTTCATCGCCATTTTCCAGCGCCTGACGATGGGTGTGTAATCCGGGATATTTCGGCAGCAGAGAAGGGTGAATGTTCAGCAAACGCCCGGCATAGTGGGAGACAAACGCCGGGCTGAGAATGCGCATAAAACCAGCCAGCACGACCACATCGGGTGCGTACATGTTGATTTCATGAATCAACTCCCGGTCATAGGCTTCACGACTGTCAAACGCGCTGGCGATGAGCGTATGCGTTGCAATACCCGCCTGGCGGGCGCGTTCAAGGCCGAACGCGTCGGCCTTATTGCTGAAAACTGCCCGTACGGTGCCTTTAATTTTGTTGGTTTTGCAGGCGTCAATAATTGCCTGCAAATTACTTCCGTTGCCGGAAATAAGCACCACAATATTCATTATTCGATAACCACGCGTTGTTCGGAATCAGAGGCTTTGATGATACCGATTTTCCACGCGTTTTCACCGTTGGCATTGAGCAGGGCGAGGGCTTTGTCCACTTCCGGAGCAGGCAGGGCAATAATCATCCCGACGCCGCAGTTGAAGGTGCGATACATTTCATGGCGCTCAACGTTACCTGCCGTTTGCAGCCAGTTGAACACTTCCGGCCACTGCCAGGAAGATTCATCAATCACTGCCTGGGTATTATCTGGCAATACGCGCGGAATGTTTTCCCAGAAGCCGCCGCCGGTCAGGTGCGCAATGGCATGCACATCGACCTTTTCAATCAATTTCAGCACTGACTTCACGTAAATGCGGGTCGGTGCCAGCAGATGATCGGCTAATGGCTTACCATCAAGTTCGGTGGTTTGCGGATCACAACCGCTGACTTCAAGAATTTTGCGCACCAGCGAATAGCCGTTCGAGTGCGGACCGCTGGAGCCGAGTGCAATCAGCACATCGCCGTCGCTGACTTTAGATCCGTCAATGATTTCTGATTTTTCTACCACGCCAACGCAGAAACCAGCGACATCGTAATCTTCACCGTGATACATCCCCGGCATTTCTGCCGTTTCGCCACCCACCAGTGAACAGCCCGATTGCAGACAACCTTCCGCGATGCCGCTGATCACCGCTGAAGCGGTATCAACATCCAGTTTTCCGGTTGCGTAATAGTCGAGGAAAAACAGCGGTTCCGCACCTTGCACCACCAGGTCATTAACGCACATGGCGACCAGATCAATACCAATGGTGTCGTGACGTTTTAAGTCCATCGCCAGACGCAGCTTGGTACCTACGCCGTCAGTGCCGGAAACCAGCACGGGTTCACGATATTTTTGCGGCAATGCACACAGCGCACCGAAGCCGCCCAGACCGCCCATCACTTCCGGACGACGCGTTTTCTTCACTACGCCTTTGATTCTTCCAACCAGAGCATTACCCGCGTCAATATCAACACCGGCATCTTTGTAGCTAAGAGAGGTTTTATCGGTCACTGCTTGGGTCCCCACGCGTTACTTGCGGTAGAAAAATAAAATTCGGCGCAATTCTAACAGGGAAAGCAAACGTTTGCGAGACTGCTTTACACAACCTTTTTGCACGTCTTTTCCCCAGGCGCGCGGCGAAAGAATACTTGTACCAGGGCAAAGGATCGTTTTCGGATGGAATAATCTTCTTCCATAACCATTTGAATACAAAATAACTTTATCTCAAACCGTTATCATTTTGACTAAAGTCAACGAAAATAATATTGCCGCCTTGAAGAAAGGAGGTATAATCCGTCGATTTTTTTTGTGGCTGCCCCTCAAAGGAGAAAGAGTATGAAGATCGTGGAAGTCAAACACCCACTCGTCAAACACAAGCTGGGACTGATGCGTGAGCAAGATATCAGCACCAAGCGCTTTCGCGAACTCGCTTCCGAAGTGGGTAGCCTGCTGACTTACGAAGCGACCGCCGACCTCGAAACGGAAAAAGTCACTATCGAAGGCTGGAACGGCCCGGTAGAAATCGACCAGATCAAAGGTAAGAAAATTACCGTTGTGCCAATTCTGCGTGCGGGTCTGGGGATGATGGACGGTGTGCTGGAAAACGTTCCGAGCGCGCGCATCAGCGTCGTCGGTATGTACCGTAATGAAGAAACGCTGGAGCCGGTACCGTACTTCCAGAAACTGGTTTCTAACATCGATGAGCGTATGGCGCTGATCGTTGACCCAATGCTGGCAACCGGTGGTTCCGTTATCGCGACCATCGACCTGCTGAAAAAAGCGGGCTGCAGCAGCATCAAAGTTCTGGTGCTGGTAGCTGCGCCAGAAGGTATCGCTGCGCTGGAAAAAGCGCACCCGGACGTCGAACTGTATACTGCATCGATTGACCAGGGACTGAACGAGCACGGATACATTATTCCGGGCCTCGGCGATGCCGGTGACAAAATCTTTGGTACGAAATAAAGAATAAAAATAATTAAAGCCGACTTTAAGAGTCGGCTTTTTTTTGAGTAAAGCGCCTATAACACATAATACAGAGGATAATACTATGACGCGCCGTGCTATCGGGGTGAGTGAAAGACCGCCACTTTTACAGACAATCCCGCTTAGTTTGCAACATTTGTTCGCTATGTTTGGTGCAACCGTCCTGGTGCCCGTCTTATTTCATATTAACCCGGCGACTGTACTGTTATTTAACGGTATAGGAACGCTGCTGTATCTCTTCATCTGTAAAGGGAAAATCCCGGCTTATCTTGGTTCCAGCTTTGCCTTTATTTCACCGGTATTGTTACTGTTGCCGTTAGGGTATGAAGTCGCGCTGGGCGGCTTTATTATGTGCGGCGTGCTGTTCTGCCTGGTTTCTTTTATCGTGAAGAAAGCGGGGACCGGCTGGCTGGACGTGCTGTTTCCACCTGCGGCAATGGGCGCAATCGTTGCCGTCATCGGTCTGGAGCTGGCGGGCGTAGCTGCCGGTATGGCGGGTTTACTCCCGGCTGAAGGGCAAACGCCAGACTCCAAAACCATCATCATCTCTATTACCACCCTGGCGGTCACGGTTTTAGGTTCCGTGCTGTTTCGTGGTTTCCTGGCAATTATCCCGATTTTAATTGGCGTGCTGGTGGGCTACGCGCTCTCTTTCGCAATGGGAATTGTCGATACCACGCCGATTATTAATGCTCACTGGTTTGCGCTGCCAACTCTCTATACGCCGCGCTTCGAGTGGTTTGCCATTCTGACTATTCTGCCAGCGGCGTTAGTGGTTATTGCCGAACACGTAGGGCACCTGGTAGTAACGGCTAATATCGTCAAAAAAGATCTGCTGCGCGATCCAGGTCTGCACCGTTCGATGTTTGCTAACGGCTTGTCGACCGTGATCTCCGGCTTCTTTGGCTCCACGCCAAATACTACCTACGGGGAAAACATTGGCGTGATGGCGATCACCCGTGTTTACAGTACCTGGGTTATCGGCGGTGCGGCGATTTTCGCTATCCTGCTTTCCTGCGTCGGTAAACTGGCTGCTGCTATCCAGATGATTCCATTGCCGGTGATGGGCGGCGTTTCGCTGCTGCTTTACGGTGTCATCGGTGCTTCCGGTATTCGTGTGTTGATCGAATCGAAAGTGGATTACAACAAAGCACAGAACCTGATCCTGACTTCCGTTATTTTGATCATCGGCGTCAGTGGCGCGAAGGTAAACATTGGCGCGGCGGAGCTGAAAGGTATGGCGCTGGCGACCATCGTCGGTATCGGCTTAAGTTTGATCTTCAAACTGATTAGTATGCTGCGCCCTGAAGAAGTGGTGCTGGACGCAGAAGACGCGGATATAACAGACAAATAATGTACCGACCGGGCAGTGTTGCTGCCCGGTTCAAACATCATGGGATTCTGTGGTAAACTTCTCGCGATTTTGTGAAATCCTGGTTGAGGTATCTCTGAACACACCGGCACAGCTCTCTTTGCCACTTTATCTTCCTGACGACGAAACCTTTGCAAGTTTCTGGCCGGGGGATAACTCCTCTTTACTGGCCGCGCTGCAAAACGTGCTGCGTCAGGAACATAGCGGTTACATCTATCTCTGGGCACGCGAAGGCGCGGGGCGCAGCCATCTGCTGCACGCGGCTTGCGCGGAATTGTCGCAGCGTGGCGATGCGGTGGGCTATGTCCCGCTGGATAAACGCACTTGGTTTGTTCCGGAAGTGCTCGACGGTATGGAGCATTTGTCGCTGGTCTGTATTGACAACATTGAGTGTATTGCAGGCGATGAGTTGTGGGAGATGGCGATTTTCGATCTCTACAATCGAATTCTGGAATCGGGCAAAACACGGTTGTTGATCACCGGCGATCGTCCACCGCGGCAGTTGAATCTGGGATTACCGGATCTCGCGTCGCGACTCGACTGGGGGCAGATCTACAAATTGCAGCCACTTTCTGATGAAGATAAGTTGCAGGCGCTACAGTTACGCGCGCGTTTGCGTGGTTTTGAACTGCCGGAAGATGTGGGGCGTTTCTTGCTGAAGCGGCTCGACAGAGAAATGCGCACGTTGTTTATGACGCTGGATCAGCTGGATCGTGCGTCGATTACCGCGCAACGCAAGCTGACCATTCCTTTTGTGAAAGAAATTCTGAAGTTGTAGATAAGGTGTTTATTGTCGGATGCGCACCCATAGTATTCGTAGGCCGGATAAGACGCGGCAAGCGTCGCATCCGGCAATGTGCTTCAACTAGCGATGGAGCACTTCTTAACCCACGATTTCCAGTACCTGCTCCGGTGGACGACCAATCCGCGCTTTGCCATTCGCGACCACAATCGGGCGCTCCATTAGCTTCGGATTATCCACCATTGCCTGAATCAGCGCCTCTTCGCTAAGCGAACTGTCAGCCAGGTTCAGTTCTTTATAAAGATCCTCTTTCTGGCGCATCAATTCACGAGCGCTATTCATTCCCAGCATTTTCAGCAAATCACGCAGCGTTGCCGCATCGGCGGGTGTCTCAAGGTAGAGCACCACTTCTGGCTCCACGCCGTTTTCTTTCAGCAGGTTCAGCGTTTCCCGGCTCTTTGAACAGCGTGGGTTATGGTAGATTTTTACCTGTTTGGTCATTGTTCTTCCTTTAATGCGAATTACATCTTGGTATAAGGCTTAAAGCGTTCCTGCAGCTGGCGCAACTGGTCGATGCGCGCATCGTAACGCGCTTGTTGCAGGCTGCCTAATTTCACCTGAGAACTGGCGCTACTCAACAAGGAAATGGCCTGATCGAGTCGCCCGGCGAGCGCATAACCTTCTGCTCGCGCAGCCAGTTCCTGATCGCGGTTATTTAGCGCGGCTTCCGCCTGTGCCAGTAAATCCCAGCCGTTGCTGTCATCTTTATTGTTAAAAGTGTAGCGATTCAGAATATTGGCCGCTTCTTGTGGTTGACCGCCTTGCAGATAAGCGTTCGCCAGGTTGAGCTGCAACACCGGATTGGTGCGCAAATCACGGGCATTTTTCAGGCGATTGATTGCCTCATTGGCTTTGTTTTGCCCAAGATCGATATCGGTAGCCAGATCGAGATACCATGCGTTGCCAGGTTCTGCCGCCAGTAACGGTTGCAGCGTTTTACGCGCCTCATCGTATTTATTGGCTTCCATCGCCTGTAGAGCACGACCATATTGCGCCGCTCGTTGCTGACGAACGTTTCCTTTCGCCCATTCATCCAGCAAATCACTGGTGAGCTGGTTACGTCCGGAATTATACATCCCCAGTGTGCGCACTTTTGCCAGATAGAAATCTTCTGACGATTGCACCACCATCGGGCGCATCTGATTGGCACGGTTACGGGCATCAGCCAGACGGCTTTCCGGTAGTGGGTGAGTGAGCAGAATTTCTGGTGGGCGCGAGGAGTAACGCGCCTGATCGAGTAATTTTTCGAGGAAGGTCGGCATCGCCTGCGGATCGAATCCCGAGCGTTGCAGCACCTGAATACCAATGCGGTCCGCTTCCTGTTCATTTTGCTGGGTGAAACTGATCATCCCCTGGCGCGTTCCCGCCAGTGTACCGGTCAGCGCCGCCATCCCCGCCTGCGGACTGGCCATCGCCAGTAAAATAGAACCTAACGCGCCGACCCAGGTCAGCGGCGCGCTGCGCTGCTGATCTTCCATCGCTCGCGCCAGGTGACGTTGGGTGACGTGGGAGATTTCGTGCGCCATAACTGAAGCCAGTTGACTTTCGTTATCGGAATAACGGAACAGGGCAGAGTGCAGCACCACGTTGCCGCCAAAGAAAGCAAAGGCGTTAATTTCGTCGTTGTTGATCAGAAAGAAATGAAACGGTGTCTTAACCGAATTGGCATGCGAAACCAGACGCATACCCAGCGAATTAATATATTGCGTTAACAGCGGGTCATTAATTAACGGCGCGCTGCCGCGTAGCTGGCGGACATAATAGTCGCCCATCTGCATTTCCTGACCAATGGAAAGCGTGCTTCCTGCGGAGGTTCCCATATCCGGCAAGGTGTCTGCGCTGTCGGCAAACGCCGGGGCTACCTGACCAATGGTCATAGCAGCAATGAGGGTTGCAACCAGGTTTTTTTTCAACTGCCTGAACATAACCTCTATCCTGTATTTCTGAAGATAGTCATTTGACCGATACTGTGAAATATCGTTCCCACCGCGCCGCCTTTGAGTGTAACGGCGAAGATTAGCCCACTCAAATGACTTTTCAGTTTCCTGAATCCGTCATAAAAAGCGAAGTCTTTTTTGTGACATTTCGATACAATTGCGGATCGCAATCCCGCTCTTGAGGTTCAGGGAAGGTCTTTATGCTCGAAATGTTGATGCAATGGTATCGCCGCCGTTTTAGCGACCCGGAAGCGATTGCCTTGCTGGTTATTTTAGTTGCCGGATTTGGCATTATCTTTTTCTTTAGTGGCCTGCTTGCTCCACTGTTGGTGGCTATTGTGCTGGCCTATTTGCTGGAATGGCCAACCGTGCGCCTGCAATCTATTGGCTGCTCCCGCCGCTGGGCGACGTCGATTGTATTGGTGGTTTTCGTCGGTATATTGCTACTGATGGCGTTCGTGGTATTGCCTATCGCCTGGCAGCAGGGCATCTACTTAATTCGCGATATGCCGGGGATGCTCAATAAGCTTTCTGACTTTGCCGCCACGTTGCCGCGCCGCTATCCGGCGTTGATGGATGCGGGCATTATTGATGCAATGGCCGAAAATATGCGCAGTCGGATGCTGACCATGGGCGATTCGGTGGTGAAAATTTCCCTCGCCTCGCTGGTCGGTTTGCTGACCATAGCCGTCTATCTGGTGCTGGTACCATTGATGGTCTTCTTCCTGCTGAAAGACAAAGAGCAGATGCTGAACGCCGTTCGTCGGGTGCTGCCGCGTAACCGTGGGCTGGCAGGACAGGTGTGGAAGGAGATGAATCAACAAATCACCAACTATATCCGCGGCAAAGTGCTGGAGATGATCGTGGTGGGGATCGCCACCTGGCTGGGGTTCTTACTCTTCGGGCTGAACTATTCGCTGCTGCTGGCGGTGCTGGTCGGCTTCTCGGTACTTATTCCGTACATTGGTGCATTTGTGGTGACCATTCCGGTGGTTGGCGTGGCGCTATTCCAGTTTGGTGCTGGCACGGAATTCTGGAGCTGCTTCGCGGTGTATCTGATTATTCAGGCGCTGGACGGCAACCTGTTAGTACCTGTGTTGTTCTCCGAAGCGGTTAACCTGCATCCGCTGGTCATTATTTTATCAGTAGTGATCTTCGGTGGTTTGTGGGGATTCTGGGGCGTATTCTTCGCCATTCCGTTGGCGACGTTGATCAAAGCCGTGATTCACGCCTGGCCCGATGGGCAAATCGCGCAAGAATAATCTTCAGCCCGACGAACTGTTTCGCCGGGCTGATTTTTAGGGTTCCTGACGTAAATAAATAGCCCGATAACAAATACTCACCAGCACTGCACCGCCGATAATATTACCCAGCATCACCGGGAGCAGATTGGCGGTAATAAAATGGCTGACCGTCAGTGCCGGAAAATGGTCTGCGCTACTGTGCGCCAGTTGCCAGAAGGAGGTAGGGGCGAAATGGCGAATGGCAATGGCGAACGGAATCACAAACAAATTGGCGATACAGTGCTCAAAACCACTGGCGACAAACAGGGTGATGGGCAAAATCATGGCGACGATTTTGTCGCATAACGAACGTCCGCAATAACTCATCCACAGCGCCAGGCAAACCATCTCATTGCACATAATGCCGAGGCTGACTGATTCAGTAAATGTATGATGCATTTTGCCCTCGGCGCAGTGTAAAACCGCGACTCCCCACATCGCGTTTTCACTCATCACCAGCCCGGAAAACCAGATTAACAAACTGAAACAGGCAATACCTGCCAGATTACCGCAGGCCACCAGAAGTGCATTAATCAGCCATGTTCGCCAGCTAATAACGCCCCGACTTTTTGCCATCACCGTCATTACCGACGAGGTGAACAGGCTGGTGCCGCAAACCGCCAGCAAAATAAAGCCGAGTGTAAAGCAAAGGCCGCCCACCAGATGTGTTAATGCTTGTGAAGACGGGGCATCGGCGATAACGGAAAGGTAAAAAGTAAATCCGATCGCCATAAACACGCCAGCGGACATCGCCATTAAAAAGACCGACACTTTGCTGCGGGCAATTTTATGGGCGGCAATCCGTTCAGCGATTGCCGCTTTTCTGGCGCTCAACTGCAAGTCGAAAGAGAGTTTGTTTCTCATGCATACTCCTGCAAAAACAGATTACAACACCTCGCGAACCGAGATCCCCAGCCGCTGCATTCGTGACAGCAGCGTGGTGCGCTTCATCCCTAATCGCGTCGCCGCGCCACGGGGCCCGGCAACAATGCCATTGGTTTCTCGCAATACCTGAACAATGCGCTGACGTTCTTCTTCGTCATTCTCTGGCGTCGTCGGGTGCAGCAACTGCGCCATTGAACTGCGAAGCGCTGAATCTTCATTTAGCGTCGGCAGTAAACGGCTTTGTCGGACATTAAGATGTAAATTCAGACTGTTACCGCGAGTCAGTAGTACCGCTCGCTCAATCACGTTTTCCAGCTCGCGCACGTTGCCCGGCCAGTCCCACGACATCAACTGGCGTAGCGCCTCGGTCGGGATGGCGTCAATTGCGCGATTCATATGGCGCGCCATTTTTTGCGTGAAATGCTTTGCTAAAAGAGGGATATCTTCCGGACGGTCGCGCAGTGGCGGCAGTTCCAGTGGGAAGACATTCAGGCGATAAAAGAGATCGCTGCGAAACTGGCGATCTTCAACCATTTGCCACAAATCACGGTTGGTGGCGGCAATGACTCTGACATTTACCGGGATCGTTCTACTCCCGCCGAGACGCTCAATCTCCCGTTCCTGCAATACGCGCAGCAGTTTAGGCTGAAGTTCTAACGGCAGATCGCCAATTTCATCGAGAAACAACGTACCGCCATCGGCAATTTCAAAACGACCACGATGGGTATTAATCGCACCAGTAAATGCCCCTTTGTCATGACCGAATAACTCACTTTCCAGAAGACTGGCGGGGATGGCAGCGCAGTTGATTTTGACCAGTGGCTTGTCGCGTCGTGGGCTAAGTTGATGGATCGCTCTGGCGATCACCTCTTTGCCGGTTCCGGTTTCACCACAAATCAACACCGTACTGTCGCTCTTCGCCACAATATCTACCTGCTGGAGCAGGTCTTCCATTGCCTGGCTTTGATAGATAATGTCACCGACGCCCAGATTCGAAAGGAGCTGCTCGCTAAGCTGGTGGTTTTCTTGCTGCAAGCTTTCCTGCAAATCGGTCATGCTGCGCCAGGCATCGGCATTGCCAACGGCAATAGCGATGCGATCGGCAATATGTTGTAGTAGCTGGCAGTTTTCCTCACTAAAGAGAGTGGAAGAGGTATGCGCCAGCAACAATGCGCCCGGTGTATGGTTGCCAAAGGTGAGCGGTATAAGGAGCGCAGATTCGCAGCCGTTAGATGCAAGTAAGTGTAATAACGGGTCGCGTTGCCAGAGAAACAGATCGTCTGCACGGTGCGTCAAGGTCGGTTGTCGGGTTTGTAGCGTTTGTGTCAGCAATACACTTTCGCCAGGCATACAGCGTGGCAGACACGCACAATGTGAGGCAGAAAGATCGCTGCACCACAGGCTGAACTTCTCGTTCTTTCGATGATCGCCCAGTACCATACTGACTGAAGCCAGACCGAAAAAATGATGGATCTCACGAGCGACGTCAGCGATCAGATCGTCGAGATCAAGATGTGACAACACTGCATTAGTGATATCCACCAGTACCCGATGATGATCGCGATCTTTCTTCAGCAAACGCAGCGCCACCTGCTGTTCTTCATCATTGAGCCATGATTGCAGAACCGGAGTGATTATGTGTGCCAGCCAGTTAAACAGTGTGCAATCCTGGGGAGTAAAACGACTGCCGTGGGTGCGAATAAAGCGTAGCTCCGCCATTCCACTACTGCCGAGAAGGACGGCGTGGCGCGAATAATCGACCATCTCACCCTGATACTCTGTTGTTGCCGTCACATCGCTGCCATCATCATGGTAGCGGTAATAGAAGTTGCTTTTGAGAACATGCAGTTCAATAAGTTGTACCGGGCTGAACGGCGGCGGCAGCGGGATGAAGGCGCGTAATAAAGACGCCTTGCCGTGTTTCTGCGCTAACCGCTCCGCGAGCATTCCGTTTACCGCTTCAATTGTTATTCCTTGCGGCGGGGCAAACATCGCCTCGTCTGACATAGCCATCAACAGTCCTTATTAATGAGAAATCCTTCTCACGCAATTTTTCTGGCCATCAGATAGATGGCCGGTTCCTGCACAATTTCATCCAACAGATGAATGAATTGAATGCTACGCGCCTGCCACGCCGACGTCGCGTCATCTGCCAGTGGCGCGAATGCCCGGGTCAACAGGGCGGTGTGGCTGGCGTCAATAACAATCTCACCAAAGGTCATCACCCCCAGCATCTTACGTCGGGCTTGCTCCTCTTCGACCTGTGCAAGCCAATCTTCGTATTCCGTCTGTGGGCAGCGGAAGGCGACATTCAGACAATCAATCACGCCAACGTGATGGCCGATAGCTAGCGAGTAATACATTACCTGAGAGCTGTGTTCCGGCATCTCGTCGCTACTGGCGACAAACTTTTTTCGCAGCGTCCAGAAAACAATTTCCCCGCACTCTTCAGTCATGTAACCCCCGGAGTACGCGAAAGAGTTGCTGAACGATACTATTGAGACGTGGATCGTCGGCATCGCGCAACCAGGTGTTAACCCGATTTCCTGTAGGATCGTCGCTTAAATGGCGCAGGAGTCGATCGCAAATTTCTCGCCCTTGACGATAGCCCGCCAGCCGCCTCGCTTCTCGCTCAATGGCGATACGCTGTGATGGCGGGATCTGCGGCCACAGCGGTTGCATGGTCACCCCGGTGGGATCGCGATAATCCACCGCGTGAATCTTCTGTTGCAGCAAACCGAGCGCCACGGCGAAACCGTGAATGGTGGCGGCCGGTGTTGGCGGGCAGCCGGGGATCCAAACATCAATGGGGACAATGGTGTCGCTGCCGCCCCAGACGCTGTAAAGATCGTGGAAAATACCGCCGCCGACACCGCACGCGCCGTAGGAAACACAAATTTTATGATCGGGGGCAGACTCATATGCCCGAAGTGCAGGCATACGCATCGCACGGGTGACTGCGCCAGTAAATAACAAAATATCGGCGTGACGCGGTGATGAAACAACCTTAATGCCAAAACGTTCTGCGTCGAATACGGGTGTGATGGCGGCAAAAATTTCGATTTCGCAGGCGTTACAGCCGCCGCAATCGACGCGATAAACGTAAGCCGAGCGACGGATATCCTGTAGCAAATGCTGCTTCATCTTTTGCGTTTGCTCGTCCAGCGTAATGGGCTGGCTGACATGTTGCGTAAGCACTGGACTCATAGCTGCTCCTTAGCCACCAGCGGTTCATTTGTGTCGTCGTTGATCAGCGTCGCGCGTTGTTTGCATTCCGGGCAGACGCTCGCTTGCGCCCGTAACATTTCGCGGTTTTGTGGTGCATTTTGTTGCTGTGCCAACAGTTCTGCAGCCAGTGCGACGGTTTTTTGCGGGGCAAATGGGCGTTCGCAACGACTGCAACGTTGTAGATGAAACGTCGCGCGGGTATAGAGATCGGCTTTATTGGTGACGGTCAGTTCAAAGTTATTGGTAAGCTGAATGGCTCTGGTCGGGCACACTTCTTCACAACGTCCGCAGTAAATACAACGCCCCAGATAGAGCTGCCAGGTGCGCGTATTTTGCTGGTCGTCGGTCTGGATAGTCAGCGCATTTGCCGGACAAGCACAGGCGCAGGCACCGCAGGCAATACATTGGCTGGGCATCAGGTCCGGTTTCCCGCGAAAGCCTGGGCTGACCTCCAGTGGCGCGAAGGGATATTTCACCGTCGCGGTTCCGGCGCGCATAATAGTTTTCAGTAACTTCAGCATCTTCTGTCCTTACTTCAGCGGCGAACGGTTACGATCAATGCCGTAGCGTTCGATCTCTTTATACGGCACGGTTTTTGACTGGCGCTTGCGCACATCAACCAGCGTCACACGGTCGGTACAGGAGTAGCAGGGATCAAGGCTACCGATAATCAGCGGTGCGTCAGAAACGGTATTGCCGCGCAGCATGTAACGTAGCACTGGCCAGTTGGCGTAGGTGGCGGCACGACAGCGCCAGCGGAACAATTTTTGGTTATCACCGAGCATGCTCCAGTGCACGTCTTCACCACGTGGCGCTTCAACAAAGCCCAGCGCGAATGCGTGAGGTTTATAGCTAAAGCCTTCGGTCAGCAGTGGGGTATCTGGCATGTTGTCGAGGGCAAATTCCAGCATTGCCAGCGAATCAAACGTCTCTTTGACACGGACCATCACGCGGGAGAAGACATCGCCGCCGGTAAAGGTAAACAGCGTTTTGGGAATATTGCCGTAGTCGGCGTAGGGGTGATCAAAGCGCAAATCACGGGCAAAGCCACTGCCGCGGATCAGCGGCCCTACGGGGCTATAATCACGGGCGATTTGTCGGTCGAGAATGCCAATGCCCTGAGTGCGTTGTTCCATATTCGGCGTGGCAAGCAGCATCTCTACCAGCTCCGACACGTCGGCGCGCATCTCGCGCACCAGTTTCAGCGTTTGCAGACGTTGCTCTTTGAGAATATCGCGGCGAACACCACCAATCAGATTCAGACCGTAGGTTTTACGCGACCCGGTCAGCAATTCCGCCATCGTCATCGACTTTTCCCGCACGCGGAAAAATTGCATAAAGCCGGTATCAAAACCAACAAAATGGCAGGAGAGGCCAAGGTTGAGCAAATGACTATGCAGCCGTTCGACTTCCAGCAGAATCGAGCGAATAGTATGCGCTCGTTGCGGCACCTCAATCCCCAGTGCATTTTCAACCGAGTTGGTATAGGCCACACTGTGGGCAAAACCGCAAATCCCACACACGCGGTCGGATAAGAAGGTCACTTCGTTGTAGCCCATCCGCGTTTCTGCCAGTTTCTCCATGCCGCGATGGACATAAAACAGGCGGTAATCAGCATCGACAATTTGCTCGCCATCCACAAACAAGCGGAAGTGACCTGGTTCATCGGAGGTGATATGCAGCGGGCCGACAGGGATCACCCGCGCATCGCTGTTGCCCTCGTTGATAAACGGATACGTTTCGGTATCAGTCGTCGGTTCTGGGCGCAGTCGATAATCCATCGCGTCTTTGCGCAGCGGATGCATATCTTCCGGCCAGTCATCGGGCAACACCAGCCGACGCTGATCCGGCAGGCCAACCGGAATCAGCCCGTACATATCGCGAATTTCTCGCTCGCCCCAGACCGCGGCAGGGACGCGCGGTGTGACTGACGGAAACTCCCGACTGTCGGCATCGACCAGTGCCTTCACCACGATCCAGCATTTTTCGGCCCCTTCCATTGAAAGGGCATAATAAACCGCGTAATGACCGTTAAGTGTCCGCTCGTCGTTGCCAAACAGGACCGGAAGCCAGCCATCATGTTGATAATAAAGATAATGTACAACGTCAGGCAGCAGATTTATTTTCACCGTAATGGTGACCTGTTCAGGCGTTTGTCGCTCTTCATCCAGCACCGCGCCGGGGAACTGCGTTTTCAGGGCGGCGAGAATCGCTTCGCCACGATTTGACGATGAATTAACGTTCACTGTGTTTCTCCGAAACAGATGCGGTGCCTGAAGGCAAAAAATCATGCCAGGTGCTACGTTGTGCAGGCAGGTCGTGCGTCCCTGAGAGGACTATAGTGGAAGCGCCCGCCAGGATCCTGATGACAGGTTGTGGAATATGCGTTCCCATCGCCAGCATCATGACCAGCAGAATCACCATTGGCGAGGTGGTCAACCAGCCAAGTTCACCCCGGTTAACGGCCTGCGGCGGTTTCGCCATTAACACCCGCGCAGCCATCCGTACCAGGCCCGCCAGCACCAGCGTTAACAGCAATAACAGCAGGACGATAATCAGCAGGTGATTACGCGCCAGTCCGGCGGTAACGGTCATAAATTCGCTAAGAAAAATGTTGAAGGGCGGCATCCCGGCCAGCGCCAGCGCACCGCCGCCAAACAGCACGGCGGTAAATGGCATGATTTTGAGCATTCCGCAGACGACGTTGAGATCGCGCGTGCCGTACTTGAGCAGTACATTGCCGGAACCGCAGAACAGCAGCGTTTTTGCCAGACTGTGGTTTAAGGTGTGCAGCAGCGCAGCAAAAATTCCCAGCGGCCCGCCAATGCCTAGCGCCACCGCGACCAGTCCCATGTTCTCCACGCTGGAGTACGCCAGCAGACGCTTAATGTCCCGCTGTACCAGAATGAAAAATGCCGCCACGGCAACCGACAACATGCCGAAGATGAGCAACAACCGGTTGGGGAAATCGCTGCCGATGGCCTGGCAAATAATGATGTAATAGCGAATCAGCACCAACTGCGCGCAGTTCAGCAATACGGCGGAGAGCAGGGCGCTGACCGGACTCGGCGCTTCACTGTGAGCATCTGGCAGCCAGGCGTGCATGGGGAATAGCCCGGTTTTAGTGCCAAAGCCAATTAGCACAAACACAAAGGCCAACAGCATTAATGTTGGGTCAAGCAAGGACGATTGCTTAAGAACCTCGCTCCAGAATATCGCCATTTCTGCCTGCGGCATAACGCTGGCGGCGTTGGCGTATACCAGCACGGTACCGAACAGACCAAAAGCGACACCAACAGTACAAATAATGATGTACTTCCATGCAGCTTCCAGCGATGAACGCTGACCGTAAATGCCTACCAGAAACGCCGAGCTTAAGGTGGTGGCTTCGATCGCCGCCCACATCACAATCAGGTTATTGCTGGTAACAACCAGCAGCATGGTGAACAAAAACAGATGGAAGAAACCGTAGTAATCGCACAGCGTAACGGGTGAAAGCTCGCCGTGCTCCACTTCATGACGCATGTAGCCAATCGAGTAAACACCGGTGAGAAAGCCAATCACACCAAGAATGGCGAGGAACAAACCGCCCAGACCATCAATATGAAGCCACAGTCCCGCAGTGAATATTTCTCCCGCATCAGCGGCAGTTTGGACCACCCAGAGTGCCAGAATCAGCAGCAGTGTGATCCCTAAGCTATGTAATACTGTCACCGCGCAAGTCGCAGAGTGCCCCCGTTTCCGGCAGGCAAAACAGAGCAGCGAAAAAAGCAGCGGCGTGAGCAGGAGTAAAGCGAACATCACAGAATAACTCATCTCATTATCCCTTCAGCGCGGTCAAGTTGTTCACGTCCAGCGTGCCGTGGGTACGCCATATTTTTCTTGCCAGTAACACCATCACAATGACGGCGAAGATGGCGTCGGTAGCGATACCAATTTCCACCAGTTCCGGTGCACGCCAGGCTAGAAGCGCCAGCACCAGATGGGAGCCGTTTTCCATCAGGCAGTAACCAAAAATTTGCCGCAGGATATTGCGCTGGCTGACAATGCACAGCAGGCCAAGCAGAAAATGACCTAACGCCACCGCCAGCGCCGGTTTCAGCCCGGTAGCCATCGGTAGCTTCACGGGCTGAACGACAAATGCGCAAAGCAGGACAATTAATGCCGCGAGCAATGCCATCATTGCCGGACCGAATAACGCTTTTTCCGGGATGTTCTGGGGAATATTTCGTGCAGCGTAAATCATGATTAACGGTACCAGCAGCACTTTGGTGATAAAGGCGCTGGCGGACCAGATCAGCAGTTGCTCTGCGACGAACAGGCACGAGAGAGTGGCGAAAATAGACACCAGCACCAGCGACTGGCAGGCGTAAAATCCGCATGACAGGCGATAGCTTTTGACGCTAATCACAAACAGCGATGTCAGCATCATCAGTCCCGCCAGATTATTTACGATCATAGAACCGGTCATTCATCATCTCCTTACTGCAACCAGGTCGCGGCGATTACGCTGGAAATCAGCGACATCACAATCAGTACAATCAACACCAGGCGCATTGATCCTGGCAGCGGTGCGGCATCGGCGACGGCTTCGCTCGGTTTGCCAGGCACGACGCGACCAAACCAGCGAATAAACCAGGCGAAACTGGCGACCGATTCAATCATCAGCAGAATCATGGCGGGCAGCAGGATCCAGTACTCCACTGACAACGAAAAACTGGCAGCAAACAGTGGGAATTTACTGAAGAAGCCGTTGAACGGCGGTACGCCAGTAATCGCCAGCGCGGCTACGCAGAAACCCACGCCTGGCAACGGCAGGGTGTGCAATACGCCACGCAGACGCGGCAACAAGCGCGTGCCGCAGCTGTAACTCAGCGCACCTGCTACAAGGAAAAATAGGCTTTTAGCGAACGCGTGGTTGACGATGTAGGCGATGCTGCCCTCCAGCGCCAGCCGCGAGCCGAAGATGGAGAGCGACAAGCCGAAAAACATCCAGCCAAGTTGAGTGATGGTCGACCAGGCCAGCAACCGCTTCATATCCTGCTGTGGCAAATACATCAGGAAGCCGTAAAGAATGGTGACCAGTGCCATGACCATGCCAATGCCGCCAATCACATGCGGGATATTGCCGCCGTCGATAATGGCACGGGCAAAAATGTAAACGCCCACTTTCACCATCGATGCGGCGTGGAGATAGGCGCTGATCGGTGTTGGCGCTTCCATTGCATCCGGTAGCCACGCTTGCATCGGTAGCTGGGCCGATTTTCCCCACGCGGCAATCAGGATGCCGCCATAAACCAGATAACGTGCGTCGCCGTGTAACTCGCTCATCGCGCTAAGCGCAAACGTTCCGGTCTGCAAAAACAGCGTGGCGGCGGCAAGATACAACCCCAGCGAACCGATATGAGTGATAAGTAACGCTTTTAGTGCTGAACGCTGCGCTTTATCGCTCTGGTAATAACTGATCAACGCCCAGGAGCAGCCGCCCGTAATTTCAAAAAACAACAACTGACCGAGCAGCGTCGAGGAGAGTACCAGTCCCGCCATCGCGCCGATAAACACCAGCAAAAATGCGTAATAACGATTCGTGCCGTTATGCGGGTGTTCGCGATTTTTATCCGTCAGATAACCCGTGGAGTAGATCGTGACCAGCAAACCGAGGAACACCACCACAAACAGAATCAGCGTACTCACGCGATCAATGACCAGGCCAAACAACGCCACATCCCCCACGTTGACCAACGTCAACGTGACGGCAACTTTATCGGCCTGATAAAACGCGGAGATCAGCGACAACATGCACAGCGTGGTCAGCGCGGCGAACAAAATCCCCCATTCGGCGGCCCGACGTTGTGGCGAAAACGAAACGACCAGTGCGCCGATAAAAGGCAGCAATAACGTCGTCAGAGCAAGATTTTCCATATTCCGTCAGTGCTCCTTACAGACCGGTTAACCAGAAGACCCAGGCAAGCGCAGCAAGGCTGAAGCCAAGCCAGGTCACATGGTGAATGAGTAAAAAACGCCCGCGTGCCAGCGTGTTTTCTGCGATAGAGGCCAGAACAAAAATCAGCAAAACCTTGAGCAGCGTAACGACAAGTGAAGTCAGCAGGCAGGTGAGAGAAAGCTCTTGCGCGCGCCCAAAGGGCAGAAACAGGGCCACAAACAGTGATGCCATCACGACCTGTTTCAGCCCCAGCCCCAACTTCGCCAGCGCCAGCCCGGCACCGGAATATTCGGTCAGCGGGCCTTCCTGTAATTCCTGTTCTGCTTCAGCAACATCAAAGGGAATTTTTCCCATCTCAATGAAGCAGGCAAAACCACAGGCCAGTAACGCCAGTACGGTGGTTAGCGGCGAGTTCCAGCCCGTCGCCAGCGTCTTGCTGATCATCTCGATATGCGTGGAATCCGCTATCAGCGCCAATACCAGCAGTGAGAGAATGAGCATGGGTTCGACCAGAATGCCGAGCGTTAACTCGCGACTGGCACCGATTCCCGCAAAGGGGCTTCCGGTATCCAGCCCGGAAAGAGCAAAGAAAAAACGAAATAGGGCAAGAAGATAGATAAGGGTGATCAGATCGCCGCCGCCCGCAAAAGGGGAAACAGTAATAAATAGTGGTAGGGCCATCGCCAGCACCAGCATGCTGCTGATTAATACCCACGGCATCAGGCGGAACATCAGACCTGAAGATGTCGGCGCAACTTCCTGGCGTTTAAACAGTTTGTGGATATCGCGATAATCCTGCCAGATCCCCGGTCCGCGACGGGAGTGCATACGCGCGCGTATCTGCCGGGAAATCCCCGTAAAAAGCGGGGTTAGCGCCAGCAGAATCACGGCCTGTGCTAACGCAAAAATGATCAGATATCCGTCGCAAAGAGTTTGTCTCATGGTGATTTCCTTAGACGGCAATAGCGATTAGCAGCACAACCAGTGCGGCGACCACATACAGGCAATAGAGACGAAAGTCGCCGCTTTGCAGATGCTGTATTTCTTTGGCCAGCCGTTGGGTGGCGCTCACGATGGGGCGGATCACCCGCTCATCCCAGAAGGGTTCTGTGCTCTGAGCCCTGGCGGTGACGTGCGCAAGACCTTTGTTCAGCCTCAGCGTAGGGTCGAGCTGTTGTCGTAGACGAAATAGCGCACAAAAGACCACACGCAGCGGCTGCATCACGCCATTGCCTGACGGGGCCATCGCATTATCCCAGCCGTAGCCGCATGCCCAGGCATCTCCTGTGCGACGAAACGCTGCGCGGCGCGAACGACACCACAGCCAGTAAAGGCCAGGCAGCAAAGGCATCGCCAGTAGTAACAGCAACAGTAATGAGGGAGTGACCCGTGTATGAAACGTGCCGGGTACAAGTGCTATTCCGCTGGCGACAGTGACGGGAGGGGTATTGGTAAACGCATGGGCAATGTGCATTATCTTCGGTGCCAGCCAACTGGCACTAAGCGCAATGAATACGCAGAGTGCCGCGAGCAGTAGCATGGCGACGATCATCGTATTTGGCACGTCCTGTGCCTCTTCAGCGTGTGTACTGCGCGGCGCACCACAGAAAGTAATGCCGTACATTTTGACGAAGCACATTACTGCCAGCCCACCAGTGACTGCCAGCATCACCATAGCAATAGGACCCGCAAGTTGTAGCGCTACGGCTTCCACACGACTTAGTGAGAACAGCGACTGCCAGGTGTACCATTCGCTGATAAAACCATTCAGCGGAGGAATGGCTGATATCGCGAGGCAACCAATCAGGCATGCTGCGGCTGTCCACGGCATCCGTTTTGCCAGTGCCCCCATTTTTTCCATGTCGTGGGTATGCAAACGCGAAATAATCGCACCCGCGCCGAGAAATAGCAGCCCTTTGAACAGCGCATGGTTGAGCAGATGAAACAGTGCGCCGAGCAGTCCAACCACGGTGAGCAGCGGGTCGTGCAGTGACAGACCGACCATGGACACACCGACCGCCAGCAAAATAATGCCGACGTTTTCGACGGTACTCCAGGCCAGCAGCCGTTTGATATCCTGTTCCGCCAGCGCATACAGCACGCCCAGGAGTGCGGAGATTGCGCCGATCGCCATCACCAGAATGCCCCACCACAGTGGCAAACCCGTTTGCGCCAGCAGATCCATCGCCACTTTCAGGATGCCGAAAATACCGATTTTGACCATTACGCCAGACATCAACGCCGAAGCGTGCGATGGTGCGGCAGGGTGAGCGCGCGGCAACCAGCTGTGCAACGGCATCATCCCGGCTTTCGCGCCAAAACCGAAAAAGGCCAGCAGGAACACCGCCGACGCCAGCCCCGGAGAAAGTGAATGCGTGCGGAAACTGGCAAAATCGAGGCTGCCGCTTTCGCGCCCCATCAGCAAGAAGGCGATCATAATCAGCACCGATCCGGCGTGGGCGATAAAAAAGTAGAGCATGCCAGCGTTGATCGACGTTTTATCCTGCCTGGCAATGACCAGAAACCAGGAAGACAGCGACATCATTTCAAACAGCACGATGAACCAAAAAGCGTTGTCCATCACCAGCAGGGCAACCATCGATGCGATGAAAAGATTCATAAAGAAGCCCATCGCCGCCGCGCCTTTACCCTCGTATTCGCGCATATAAGTCAATGAATAGAGCGAACAAACCACCACCAGCAAGGAGATAACCAGCACCATAAATGCCGAGAGGCTATCCATTCGCAGGGTTAAATCGGCAAATTCAAAAGGTGTGGCAAAACGGGCGGCTAAAGTTACGCCTGCATGTAATTGCGTAATTCCGCTGATGATGCCAATCACGCCGCCCACCAACGATGTGATGCCGGAAAGCTTAATAGCCAGTCTGTCCAGACCGAGTAAAAATAGCGAAGCCAGACTGGCAAACAGATAGAGGATCAGCGACCAGGTTAATAATTGCAGGGCATCCATTAGCGTTGCTCCTGAGTGAGGGAAAGGGGATCCTCCCCGCCATTGGCAAACCAGCTTGCGGCAAGGCGCTGTTTTTCTTTCATCTGACGTTGCAGGCTATCGTCGGTGATCAGCCGTAACGCCTGATTCGGACAAGCGCGAACGCAGGCCGGACCTTCTGGCAAGAAATCACACAGGTCGCATTTCACCGCGACTGTCTGGACACCCGGTTCCCAGCGCAGCAAAGCATGTTGGGTTGGCGCGTTTTCTTCGCCGTCTTTGAGTGAGCCCTCAGCCTGAAAAACATATTGCGCAGGGGCATTCACCGGACGGCTTCCTGAAGCGCTGATTGCGCCAAATGGGCAGACCACGGCGCAAAGCTTGCAGCCAATACAGAGGCTTTCGTTGAGTTGGATCGCATCGTCCCTCTGGGAGATGGCATTGACCGGGCAGACCTGCAGGCAAGGGGCTTCCTCACAGTGATGACACACGACAGGGGCAGTGAGTGTTGACGTCTTCGCCAGGGCCAGGCGCGGGTGTTGCTGTAAACCTTGCGTTTTATGCACGTCCGAACAGGCAGCGAGACAGGTATTACATCCTGTACACCACAGTGGTTCGGCCACCACAAAGCGGTTCATGTCGGCTCCTTGAAAATGATATGAAACATTGCATTTCATATTGCATAAAGGATGCCAGTCTGATTAATTTAATATATTCAATGAGTTATGAATTAACTGGATTCTGAACGGTACAAAAATGATGGTCATTAACGTTCAGCAAAAAATGAATTCGACACCCGTGTCGCAGGGGAAAGCGAGAATGTGATCTTGATCACGAGAAGTGAGGTGTGCTGACCGCAAGCGCAGCCAGCACGGAATGGAGCAAAGTAATCAGGCGTGTTCTTTCAGCCAGTTCAGCACAACGTCGTGGTGATTGCTGGTTTTGAAATCGTCAAAGACATGTTCGATTTTGCCATCAGCGTCAATCAGGAAGCTGATGCGATGAATACCATCGTAGGTTTTGCCCATGAAGGACTTTTCACCCCAGACGCCGAATTGTTCGCACACCTGGTGGTCCTCATCAGACAGGAGCGTAAAGTTAAGCAGCTCTTTTTCCGCAAAACGGGAGAGTTTTTCGGGTTTATCGGTGCTGATACCCAGCACATCAACGCCCGCTTTTTTCAACTCATCCATGTTATCGCGTAAGCCGCAGGCCTGTACGGTACAGCCGGGGGTCATGGCTTTCGGGTAGAAATAAACCAGAACACGCTGTCCCTGGAAGTCGGTCAAATTAACTTGTTCTCCGTCTTGATCCGGCAAGCTAAATTTCGGTGCGATATCACCGGCTTTCAGTGGATTCATTACTTAACTCCATCCTGTTCATCATGTTGGGAATAATTGACGACGTTAATACTGCCTTGTGCATTGAGTTCTGTACATAGGGCTTTGAACGCTTGCTCAATATTTGCTGCGTCCGCAGATGCGGGGCTGTGGGCAGTTATCTGAATATGCAACTGCGCAGCCCGTTCATTTTCAGCAGGTTGCGTGCGCGACACCAGCTCCGCAATGTTCATATGATGCGCGTCGAAAAGTGCTGTGAAGCGTTCAATTAAATGCGGGGAGTCTGCCACATCGACCTGAACCCAGACAGATGCTGGCATTGGCGGACGCGGACGCGCCGTCGTGCGCTTCATCACGATTAAAAGATCCAGTTCGGCACCTTTCAACGGTAACGTTGATTCAATCAGAGTAATGGCATTCCATGAACCGGAAAGCAGCATGATAAACGTGAACTCTTCTCCCAGCATCGCCAGGCGACTGTCTTCAATATTACAGCCGCAACTACTGACATGACGGGTGATGGTGTTCACTATTCCAGGGCGATCGGCACCCAACGCAGTGATCACCAGATAATGTTGCGATGACAGTGTCAAACTGGTTATTCCTTCAAGGGGTGAGTTGTTCTTAAGGAAAGCATAAAAAAAACATGCATACAACAATCAGAACGGTTCTGTCTGCTTGCTTTTAATGCCATACCAAACGTACCATTGAGACACTTGTTTGCACAGAGGATGGCCCATGTTCACGGGAAGTATTGTCGCGATTGTTACTCCGATGGATGAAAAAGGTAATGTCTGTCGGGCTAGCTTGAAAAAACTGATTGATTATCATGTCGCCAGCGGTACTTCGGCGATCGTTTCTGTTGGCACCACTGGCGAGTCCGCTACCTTAAATCATGACGAACATGCTGATGTGGTGATGATGACGCTGGAGCTGGCTGACGGGCGCATTCCGGTGATTGCCGGGACCGGTGCTAACGCTACTGCGGAAGCCATTAGCCTGACGCAGCGCTTCAATGACAGCGGTATCGTCGGCTGCCTGACGGTAACCCCTTACTACAATCGTCCGTCGCAAGAAGGTTTGTATCAGCATTTCAAAGCCATCGCTGAACATACTGACCTGCCGCAAATTCTGTATAATGTGCCGTCCCGTACTGGCTGCGATCTGCTCCCGGAAACGGTGGGCCGTCTGGCGAAAGTAAAAAATATTATCGGAATCAAAGAGGCAACAGGGAACTTAACGCGTGTAAACCAGATCAAAGAGCTGGTTTCAGATGATTTTGTTCTGCTGAGCGGCGATGATGCGAGCGCGCTGGACTTCATGCAATTAGGCGGTCATGGGGTTATTTCCGTTACGGCTAACGTCGCAGCGCGTGATATGGCCCAGATGTGCAAACTGGCAGCAGAAGGGCATTTTGCCGAGGCACGCGTTATTAATCAGCGTCTGATGCCATTACACAACAAACTATTTGTCGAACCCAATCCAATCCCGGTGAAATGGGCATGTAAGGAACTGGGTCTTGTGGCGACCGATACGCTGCGCCTGCCAATGACACCTATCACCGACAGTGGTCGTGAGACGGTCAGAGCGGCGCTTAAGCATGCCGGTTTGCTGTAAAGTTTAGGGAGATTTGATGGCTTACTCTGTTCAAAAGTCGCGCCTGGCAAAGGTTGCGGGTGTTTCGCTTGTTTTATTACTCGCTGCCTGTAGTTCTGACTCACGCTATAAGCGTCAGGTCAGTGGTGATGAAGCCTACCTGGAAGCGGCACCGCTTGCGGAGCTTCATGCCCCGGCTGGAATGATTTTGCCGGTGACCTCCGGTGATTATGCAATCCCGGTGACCAACGGTAGTGGTGCTGTCGGTAAGGCGCTGGACATTCGTCCACCAGCCCAGCCGCTGGCACTGGTTTCTGGCGCGCGTACCCAGTTCACGGGCGATACCGCTTCATTGCTGGTGGAAAATGGTCGTGGCAATACTCTGTGGCCGCAGGTGGTTAGCGTGCTGCAGGCGAAAAACTACACCATCACCCAACGTGATGATGCTGGTCAGACACTGACCACCGATTGGGTACAATGGAACCGTCTGGACGAAGACGAGCAGTATCGTGGTCGTTATCAAATCTCTGTTAAGCCGCAGGGTTATCAGCAGGCGGTTACGGTTAAACTGCTGAACCTGGAACAGGCGGGCAAACCGGTTGCAGACGCGGCTTCCATGCAGCGTTACAGCACGGAGATGATGAACGTTATTTCCGCCGGTCTGGATAAATCTGCCACTGACGCCGCGAACGCTGCGCAAAATCGTGCCTCCACCACTATGGACGTACAAAGTGCAGCTGATGACACCGGTTTACCGATGCTGGTCGTACGCGGGCCGTTCAATGTGGTTTGGCAACGTCTGCCAGCGGCGCTGGAAAAAGTGGGCATGAAAGTGACCGACAGCACCCGTTCGCAGGGTAACATGGCCGTAACTTACAAGCCGCTGTCTGACAGCGACTGGCAGGAACTGGGCGCGAGCGATCCAGGCCTGGCATCCGGTGACTATAAACTGCAGGTTGGCGATTTAGATAACCGCAGCAGCCTACAGTTCATCGATCCGAAAGGTCATACTCTGACTCAGAGTCAGAATGACGCGCTGGTAGCTGTCTTCCAGGCTGCGTTTAGCAAGTAAAAATACAGGGCTGGAGTCATCCGGCCCTTTTTTCTGATATGATACGCAAACGTGTGCGTCGGCAGAAAAATGCGATTTTAGCGGTAATTCGCACGAAATTTGTTTGTCGGACGTAGGTCGGATAAGGCGTTCTTGCCGCATCCGACAAAACATCCGGCACACCAGACAGCAATAGATTTTAAAACGTTAATTCACACCCAGGAGTGATAAAGATGCAAAAGCAAGCTGAGTTGTATCGTGGTAAAGCGAAAACCGTATACAGCACGGAAAACCCGGACCTGTTGGTGCTCGAATTCCGCAATGATACGTCAGCAGGGGATGGCGCGCGCATTGAGCAGTTTGATCGCAAAGGTATGGTGAACAACAAGTTCAACTACTTCATTATGAGCAAACTGGCTGAAGCGGGTATCCCGACTCAAATGGAGCGTCTGCTCTCCGATACCGAATGTCTGGTGAAAAAGCTGGATATGGTGCCGGTTGAGTGTGTCGTGCGTAACCGTGCTGCTGGCTCTCTGGTGAAACGTCTTGGAATCGAAGAAGGTATTGAGCTGAACCCGCCGCTGTTCGATCTGTTCCTGAAAAACGACGCCATGCACGATCCGATGGTCAACGAATCTTACTGCGAAACCTTTGGCTGGGTAAGCAAAGAGAACCTGGCACGCATGAAAGAGCTGACCTACAAAGCGAACGACGTGCTGAAAAAACTGTTCGATGATGCTGGTCTCATTCTGGTCGACTTCAAGCTGGAGTTTGGTCTGTACAAAGGTGAAGTGGTACTGGGCGATGAGTTCTCCCCGGACGGCAGCCGCTTGTGGGACAAAGAAACGCTGGAGAAAATGGACAAAGACCGTTTCCGCCAGAGCCTCGGTGGCCTGATCGAGGCCTATGAAGCCGTCGCCCGCCGCCTGGGTGTACAGCTGGACTGATTTTTCTGTTCATCATCTTGCCGTGCAGCTGGCACGGCAAGACAACCGCTCTCATAAGATGAGTATTGAACGCTCATTCCTCCGCCATTTCATCCCGCTTTCCTGTGGTAATCTTCCTCTGAACCACCTACGATCATTTCTATAATGAATATATTGTTGAGGTATCTATGCGTTGGCAAGGGCGACGTGAAAGTGACAATGTTGAAGACAGGCGCAACAGCTCTGGTGGTCCGTCAATGGGCGGTCCAGGTTTTCGCCTGCCAAGCGGTAAAGGCGGGCTGATTTTACTGATAGTCGTGCTGGTTGCAGGCTACTATGGTGTTGATTTAACCGGGTTGATGACCGGGCAGCCCGTTTCCCAACAGCAATCAACGCGTTCAATTAGCCCAAATGAAGACGAAGCGGCAAAATTCACTTCGGTGATTCTGGCAACCACGGAAGACACCTGGGGACAACAGTTCGAGAAGATGGGTAAGACCTATCAGCAACCGAAGCTGGTCATGTACCGTGGAATGACGCGTACCGGATGCGGGGCGGGCCAGTCCATAATGGGGCCGTTCTATTGCCCGGCGGATGGCACGGTTTATATCGATCTCTCCTTCTATGATGACATGAAAGACAAACTTGGCGCGGACGGCGATTTTGCCCAGGGGTACGTTATTGCCCATGAAGTCGGTCATCATGTGCAGAAATTGTTAGGCATCGAGCCGAAAGTTCGTCAACTGCAACAAAACGCGACGCAGGCGGAAGTGAACCGCTTATCTGTGCGTATGGAACTCCAGGCCGACTGTTTTGCCGGTGTCTGGGGGCATAGTATGCAGCAGCAAGGTGTTCTGGAAACTGGCGATCTGGAAGAGGCGCTGAACGCGGCGCAGGCCATCGGCGATGACCGTTTACAACAGCAAAGTCAGGGGCGAGTAGTACCAGACAGTTTCACTCATGGCACTTCTCAGCAACGCTACAGCTGGTTTAAACGTGGTTTCGACAGCGGCGATCCGGCACAATGCAATACTTTTGGTAAAAGCATTTAACTTCCGGGGCAGGGATGGCTGAACTGACTGCGCTTCACACATTAACAGCGCAAATGAAACGTGAAGGGATCCGCCGCTTGCTGGTGTTGAGCGGGGAAGAGGGGTGGTGTTTTGATCATGCGCTTAAGTTGCGTGATGCCTTACCTGGCGACTGGCTGTGGATTTCGCCGCAGCCAGATGCTGAAAACCACTGTTCTCCCTCGGCGCTACAAACTTTACTTGGGCGCGAGTTCCGGCATGCGGTATTCGACGCCCGCCACGGCTTTGATGCCGCTGCCTTTGCGGCACTTAGCGGAACGTTGAAAGCGGGAAGCTGGCTGGTGTTGTTACTCCCTGTATGGGATGAGTGGGAAAACCAACCTGATGCCGACTCGCTGCGCTGGAGTGATTGCCCTGACCCTATTGCGACGCCGCATTTTGTCCAGCATTTCAAACGCGTACTTACGGCGAATAACGACGCTATCCTCTGGCGGCAGAACCAGCCGTTCACGTTGGCGCATTTTACTCCCCGTACTGACTGGCACCCCGCGACCGGCGCACCACAGCCAGAACAACAGCAACTCTTACAGCAGCTACTGACCATGCCATTGGGCGTGGCGGTGGTAACGGCTGCGCGTGGGCGCGGTAAATCGGCGCTGGCAGGGCAACTCATTTCTCGTATTGCGGGTAGTGCGATTGTCACCGCGCCCGCAAAAGCGGCAACGTATGTACTGGCACAATTTGCGGGCGAGAAGTTTCGCTTTATTGCGCCGGATGCCTTGTTAGCCAGCGATGAGCAAGCCGACTGGCTGGTGGTCGATGAAGCCGCAGCCATACCTGCGCCGTTGTTGCATCAACTGGCATCGCGTTTTCCTCGAACGTTGTTAACCACTACGGTGCAGGGCTACGAAGGCACGGGACGTGGTTTTTTGCTGAAATTTTGCGCTCGCTTTCCGCATTTACACCGTTTTGAACTGCAACAGCCGATCCGCTGGGCACAGGGATGCCCGCTGGAAAAAATGGTCAGTGAGGCACTGGTTTTTGACGATGAAAACTTCACCCACACACCACAAGGCAATATCGTCATTTCCGCATTTGAACAGACGTTATGGCGAAGCGAGCCACAAACGCCGTTAAAGGTTTATCAGCTATTGTCTGGCGCGCACTACCGGACTTCGCCGCTGGATTTACGCCGGATGATGGATGCACCAGGGCAACATTTTTTACAGGCGGCTGGCGAAAACGAGATTGCCGGAGCGCTGTGGCTGGTGGATGAGGGCGGATTATCTCAAGAACTCAGTCAGGCGGTATGGGCGGGTTTTCGTCGCCCGCGGGGTAATCTGGTGGCCCAGTCGCTGGCGGCGCACGGCAGCAATCCACTGGCGGCGACATTGCGCGGAAGGCGGGTTAGCCGGATAGCAGTTCATCCGGCTCGTCAGCGGGAAGGCACAGGTCAGCAACTGATTGCTGGTGCTTTGCAATATACGCAGGACCTCGACTATCTTTCGGTGAGTTTTGGTTACACCGGGGAATTATGGCGTTTCTGGCAACGCTGCGGTTTTGTGCTGGTGCGAATGGGTAATCATCGTGAAGCCAGCAGCGGTTGCTATACGGCGATGGCACTGTTACCGATGAGTGATGCGGGTAAACAACTGGCTGAAGGTGAGCATTACCGTTTACGTCGCGATGCGCAAGCTCTCGCAAAGTGGAATGGCGAAACGCTTCCTGTTGATCCACTAAACGATGCCGTCCTTTCTGACGACGACTGGCTTGAACTGGCCGGTTTTGCTTTCGCTCATCGTCCGCTATTAACATCGTTAGGTTGCTTATTGCGTCTGCTACAAACCAGTGAACTGGCATTACCGGCGCTGCGTGGGCGTTTACAGAAAAACGTCAGCGACGCGCAGTTATGTACCACACTTAAACTTTCAGGCCGTAAGCTGTTACTGGTCCGTCAGCGGGAAGAAGCCGCGCAGGCGCTATACGCACTTGATGATGTTCGCACTGAGCGTTTGCGCGATCGCATAACGCAATGGCAATTTTTTCACTGACTCCTTCAATTTTCTCCCATGGTCATTGTGAGTCAGCGGCGTAAAATTAATGACATCAGTTAAGGAGTTCGCCATGAAACATGACCATTTTGTTGTTCAAAGCCCGGATAAACCTGCGCAACAGTTGTTACTGCTTTTCCACGGTGTCGGGGATAACCCGGTGGCAATGGGGGAAATAGGTAGCTGGTTTGCACCGCTATTTCCTGATGCGCTGGTGGTGAGTGTCGGAGGCGCGGAGCCGAGCGGTAATCCGGCGGGGCGTCAGTGGTTTTCGGTGCAGGGTATTACGGAAGATAATCGCCAGGCGCGTGTGGATGCCATCATGCCGACGTTTATTGAAACGGTGCGCTACTGGCAGAAACAGAGCGGAGTAGGGGCTAACGCCACGGCGCTAATCGGTTTCTCTCAAGGCGCGATTATGGCGCTGGAGAGCATTAAAGCCGAACCGGGCCTTGCCTCACGCGTCATTGCCTTTAACGGACGGTATGCGAGCCTGCCGGAAACTGCGTCTACAGCCACGACAATTCACCTGATTCATGGCGGTGAAGATCCGGTTATCGATCTGGCGCATGCGGTTGCGGCGCAGGAAGCGTTAATCAGTGCCGGTGGTGACGTGACGCTGGATATCGTGGAGGATTTAGGCCATGCGATCGACAATCGCAGTATGCAATTTGCTCTGGATCACTTGCGTTATACCATTCCGAAACATTATTTCGACGAAGCGCTAAGCGGCGGTAAGCCTGGCGATGATGATGTGATTGAAATGATGTAATAATAGCCGGGTAGGTCTGATAAGACTGTATCAGGCATCATGGCCGGATGCGGCGTTAACGCCTTATCCGGCCACTTAGCTTACTTCTTCGGTTGATCCTTTTTCGGCCAGTCGTCGTCATCGTCCCACTTATCGTTGAAATCACGATGCGGGGGAAGCTCCGGCTTGTTGGCGAGAAATTTCTTATGGTCGACGCGCTTGAGATCTTTAATCACGTTCAGCAGGACGCCTACCAAAAAGACAATCACCAGAATCCACCAATATTTAGCCAGCCAGTCCATGCTTATTTCCTCTTGCGGAACCACTCATCAGGCGACGAGCTGTTCCATGATACGTTGATACATACGGGCAAGTAGCTGCAGGTCGGCAGCGTTCACACATTCATTAATTTTATGAATAGTGGCATTGACCGGCCCGAGTTCCACCACCTGCGCCCCCATGCGGGCAATAAAGCGCCCGTCGGACGTTCCGCCTGTGGTCAGTAGCTGCGGTTTAATTTCATTATAGTGCTCAACCGCGTTAACGACCGCATCCACCAGTTTACCGCGTGCGGTCAAAAATGGCTGCCCGGAAAGCCACCAATCCACCGTATAGCGCAGTTGATGTTTTTCAAGCAGGGCAAGTACCTGCGCTTTGATCATCTCATCAGTCAGTTCGGTGCTGAAGCGGAAGTTAAACTGCACAAACAGTTCACCCGGAATAACGTTGTTACTGCCCGTTCCCGCCTGAATATTGGCAATCTGCATACTGGTCGCCGGGAAAAATTCATTGCCCTGATCCCACTCAATAGCCACTAATTCATTAAGGAAAGGTGCTGCGCGATGTACCGGATTGTCAGCCAGATGCGGGTAGGCAACATGCCCCTGAACGCCATGAATGGTAAGGTTGCAGGTTAATGATCCGCGACGACCATTTTTCACCACATCACCTACCACTTCGATACTCGACGGTTCGCCGACCAGGCAGTAATCGAGACGCTCATTACGTGCCATTAACGCCTCGACGACTTTTACCGTACCGTTGTGGGCACTGGCTTCTTCATCAGAGGTGATCAGAAATGCCAGTCGCCCCGTATGGTTGGGATGTTGTGCGACAAAACGTTCTGCCGCTACCACCATCGCCGCCAGCGAGCCTTTCATATCTGCCGCACCGCGCCCGAATAACATGCCGTCACGAATGGTGGGTTCAAACGGCGGATTGATCCAACGGTCGGCGTCGCCAGGCGGCACCACGTCGGTATGCCCGGCAAAGGCTAACGTTTCACCCTGCCCACGCCATGCCCAAAAATTCTGCGTATCGGCAAAGTCCATGCGTTCAACGGTAAAACCGATCGCCTGCAAACGTTCAATCAACAAAGCCTGGCATCCTGCGTCATCAGGACTCAGGGAAGGGCGGCGAATAAGCTGTTGTGTCAGCTCAATAACCGGGCACGACATAGACTACACCTCATGGAAAAATTGCTGATAACTGGATTCACTGAAACCCAGCAGCATAGGCTTACCAGGCGCGCAGAGCAATGGACGTTTGATAATTGCAGGCATTTCAGTCATTAATGTCGCCGCAGAGGCCGCATCGGTGATTTTATTGCGGGTGGTTTCGTCCAGTTTACGCCAGGTTGTACCACGGGTGTTGAGTAACGCTTCCCAGCCTAATTCGTTGATAAAACCGTTCAATAATTCGCTGTCCAATCCATCGACGCGGTAATCATGAAAACGATAGTCGATGTTATTGGCTTCCAGCCAACGGCGAGCCTTTTTAATGGTGTCACAATTTTTGATGCCGTAAAGTGTAACCATAATGAATCCTTTTTCGATTTATGAGAATAAATACTCATTTAAGGGTGAAAACATTTTGCCTGCAAATGATTATCAGGAAATATAACATTATCGAAGTATTCAAATTAACAACTATTAAATAATATTAAACATTTTTAACGTAAACATTAAAAATATTCATCTTGTTATCTGTCTGTATTTTAACCAGAATTAAATCAGTATTAGATGCCGTATGAATATCTCGAAATGTTGCTGTGTATCACATACAAATTATCACCGCAGGACCATAGTATTTACATAAGGTTTGTCCCCCGGAGGTAGTCATCGCAGCAATCGAGTAAATTAGCTTCACCACGGTATATTGTTTCCGTAGAATACCCATAATTATAAGAGAGGTTGTTATGATTGAACGTGAACTGGGGAACTGGAAAGACTTTATCGAAGTTATGCTTCGTAAGTAATTCCTGAGACAAAGTACAAACAGCAAGAACCCGCTGAGCAGGTTCTTAATCGGAAAATTGAAAAAGGCGACACATTAGCATGTCGCCTTTTTTATTGCTTATTCCGGGCGCGGCTTCAGCGGGAAGCGGCGGCGCACCAGCACAAAGAACAGCGGCACGAAGTAAATAGCCAGAATAGTGGCCGAAATCATCCCGCCCATTACGCCAGTACCCACCGCATGCTGACCACCGGAACCGGCACCCGTGCTGGTTGCCATTGGCAATACGCCGAAGATAAATGCCAGCGAAGTCATCAGAATCGGGCGTAAACGCTGACGGCAGGCGTGGAGCGTCGCTTCAAACAGGTCGTGGCCTTTTTGGTTCATCTCGTTAGCAAACTCGACGATCAGGATGGCGTTTTTCGCCGATAAACCAATGACCGTTAACAGGCCCACCTGGAAGTAAACGTCGTTTTCCAGCCCGCGCATCCAGGTTGCCAGCAGCGCGCCGATAACCCCCAGCGGCACGACCAGCATTACCGAGAACGGCACCGACCAGCTTTCATACAACGCCGCCAGACACAGGAATACCACCAGCAAGGAAATAGCGTACAGCGCCGGAGCCTGCGCGCCGGAAAGCCGCTCCTGATACGACATCGCCGTCCACTCCAGACCAAAGCCGTTTGGCAACTGCTTCACTAACGATTCCATAATATCCATCGCCGTACCGGTACTGACTCCTGGTGCGGCTTCCCCAACAATCTCAACCGCAGAATAACCGTTATAGCGTTCCAGACGCGGCGAGCCTGTCTCCCAGCGTGAGGTCGCGAAAGCAGAGAAGGGCACCATGCCGCCATCTTTATTTCGGACATACCAGAGATTGATGTCATCTGGCAGCATGCGATATGGCGCAGCTGCCTGCACATAGACTTTCTTCACGCGACCGCGATCCATAAAGTCATTCACATAGCTCGAACCCCAGGCGGTTTGCAGTGTGTCGTTAATATCGTCGATAGCAACGCCCAGCGCCTGAGCTTTACGCTGGTCGATATCAATCTGCAACTGCGGACTGTCGTCGAGGCCGTTATGGCGCACACGGGTTAGCTCCGGGTTTTCCGCCGCCAGCGCCAGCAACTGGTTACGTGCTGCCATCAGCGCATCGTGACCCGCTCCAGCGTGGTCCTGCAACTCCATATCAAAACCCGCAGAACTGCCAAGACCGCTAATTGCTGGCGGGCTGCTGGCAATAACGCGAGCTTCTTTAATCTTGTTAAACGCCTTCGTTGCACGTTCGATAATGGCAAACGAGGTGCCGGTCTTACTGTCGCGTTCGCTCCAGTCTTTCAGGCGGATAAACATTCGCGCCACGTTTTGCCCGTTACCCCCAGGGCCAGAACCCACGGTGGCAAACACCGACATGATGTTGTCTTTTTCATGGGTGAAGTAGTATTTCTCGATTTGCTCAACGACTTTCAGGGTCTGTTGTTGGGTTGAACCGCTGGGCAACTGTACCGAGGTAGTAAACATGCCACGGTCTTCAAGTGGCAAGAACGACGTCGGCAAACGCAGGAACAGGAACACCATGCCGCCAAGCAGCAGGACATAAATCACAATCCAGCGCAGGCTACGGTGGAGAATTTTCGCCACCCCTTTTTCGTAGCGTTCGGCGTTGCGGTTAAACATCTGGTTAAACCAGGCAAAAAAGCCTTTTTGCCCGTGATGCTCACCTTTTTTCAGTGGCTTAAGTAGCGTGGCACACAGAGCCGGAGTGAGGATCATCGCTACCAGTACTGACAGCACCATCGCTGCAACAATGGTAATAGAGAACTGGCGATAGATGGCACCGGTGGTGCCGCCGAAGAAGGCCATTGGTATAAATACCGCCGAAAGCACCATCGCAATCCCGACCAGTGCCCCCTGGATCTGCCCCATCGATTTACGTGTGGCTTCGCGAGGAGTGAGTCCTTCCTCACTCATAATACGTTCGACGTTTTCCACCACCACGATGGCATCATCCACCAGCAGACCGATCGCCAGCACCATCGCGAACATGGTTAAGGTGTTGACGCTGTAACCGAAGGCATAAAGTACGGAGAAGGTTCCCATCAACACCACCGGCACGGCGATAGTGGGTATCAGCGTGGCGCGGAAGTTTTGCAGGAACAGATACATAACGAGGAAAACCAGAGCGATAGCTTCCAGCAGCGTTTTCACCACGTCTTCAATGGAGGCTTTAACAAACGAGGTGGTTTCATACGCCACCTTGTATTCCAGTCCGTGCGGGAAATACTGCGCCAGCTCGTCGAGACGATTGAGCACCAGCTCCGCTGTCGCCATTTCGTTCGCGCCGGAGGCCAGTTTTACCCCCAGCCCGGAGGCTGGCTTACCATTGAAGCGGCTAAGATAATCGTATTTTTCCGCCCCCATTTCGACGGTGGCGACATCGCCCAGCCTTACCTCTGAGCCGTCCTGATTCACCCGCAAGGTGATATCGCGGAACTGTTCTGGTGTTTGCAGCAGTGACTGGGCGTTAATGGTGGCGTTGAGCGCCTGCTTATCGACGGAAGGCGTACCACCAAGTTGCCCAACCGCAATCTGCGCGTTCTGTGACTCAATGGCATCAGTGACATCTTTAGCCGTCATCTGGAAACTGTTGAGTTTCGCCGGGTCCAGCCAGATACGCATGGAATATTGCGAACCATAGGCATCGATATCCCCGACGCCATTCACGCGGCTTAACGGATCCTGAATATTACTGGCAACGTAATCGGCAATATCCTGTTTATCCATCGAACCATCGGTAGAGACGAAGGCAATGGTCAGAATATTGGTATCGCCGGTTTTACGCACCGTCACGCCCTGATTTTGCACCGCCTGCGGTAACTTTCGCATGGCTGATTGCAGCTGGTTTTGTACTTGCTGCACGGCTTCGTCCGGATCGGTGCCTGCTTTAAAACTTAACGTGACAGATGCCTGACCGGTGCCACTGCTCTGAGACGACATATACATGAGATTATCGAGGCCGGTCATATTTTGCTCGATAACCTGGGTCACGGTGTTTTCCAGCGTCTGGGCCGATGCGCCGGGATAGTTAGCGGTCACTCGCACATTCGGTGGCGCGAGATCGGGGTATTGTTCAACGGGCAATGAGAAAATCGCCAGGGTCCCTGTCAGACACAACAGGATTGCCAGCACCCAGGCAAAAATGGGGCGATCAATAAAGAAATTCGCCATTAAAAGAGGACCTCGTGTTTCTGCGTATCGTTGTAGGCTTGACTTGCTTCACTGTAGCGGCAAGGTACGAGCCAATCGTGGAGAAAAAAAGGAGTTAATGTAAATTATCATGCCCTTTTATACTGAACCTTAAGTGCCACTATTCTTTGGTCAATAAGAGGCATTACATCAGCTGACTTTCCTCACCCTCCGCAGAGCGAAAGCTAATACTCACTAACGTGCCGCCGCCGGAAGGTTGTGAAAAAGTCAGCGTCCCACCCAATCTTTCCGCGCGTTCGCGCATGATATTCAGACCATAATGGCCTTCGGGTTCTTTCGGTTCACCGATGCCAATCCCGTTGTCGCGAATATAGACTGTGTGATTGCCATCCGGCGCGGTGACGCAGCTAACGGCGATTTCGCTGGCGTTGGCGTGCTTCATCGCATTCAGCACCGCTTCTCGAATAATTTGCAACAAATGCACCTGCATTTGCGCATCCAGCGCCAGGGTTGGCAGACGGCAGTCGAGGGTCAGTTTGGCGCTGGTTTGATTTTGTAACGTATCCAGCATTTCCCTCAACGCGGAGGGGAGATCCGCCTGCTGCAGCGTCAGGCGGAAAGTAGTTAACAGCTCGCGTAACTGCCGATAAGCATCATTCAGCGCCTGGGAGAAATCGGCCATGATACTTTGTGCGGTGGCGTTATCTTCCGGTATCGAACGCTTCAGTAACGTCAACTGGATACGTAAGTAAGAAAGTACCTGAGCCAGCGAGTCGTGCAATTCGCGGGCGATGGTCGCACGTTCTTCCATCAACAATAACTGCTGAAAATGCTTCTGCGCCTGATTAAAGTACAAACCGCGTCCCAGCATCGACGAAACGCTGTTAAGCAGCGGTTCTGATGATGAAACGTGACTATTTTGCCAGTGCAGTTCGCCGTAAACCGTCTCTTGCATTGTCACCGGTAAAATCTGCATCGGCAATTCCGGGTTTGGCTGCCCTTCGCTAATCCGCCAGTTGTCACCGACATTTAACTCCAGATATTCAGCCGCTTCATTGTCGCGAACAATCTGCAAAATATGGCGGAAACAATGCACATCAATCTGGCTGGTGTTTAGCGCCTGCGAACACTGATACAACACCTCCAGACGACGCTTGGCCTCGTGGAGATCGCGGGTCTTTTCTTCTACTGACGCCTCCAGCGAACGGTACAATTTATGCAGCTCGCTCGACATCTGGTTAAAGGTTTTTGCAAGCAGGCCAAGCTCATTCGGCAGGCTGGTATCCAGCGGCGGCGAGTCGAACTGCCCGTGTTCAATACGCTGACTGGCGGTAACCAGCTGATTCAGCGGGGCAACCACCTGATGGCGTATGCGGCGCAAAGTAAAAAAGACCAGCGTGAAAATACCGATGCCGCCAGCCAGGGAAATCGCCACCACCAGCAGCATTTTGCGTTCAGCGTAGTGCTGTAAAGCCAGCACGAACAGGTCTATCTGATTAACATAATTATTAATATTGGCCTGATACCACGGCAAGTCGCCCTTGCTGAGCCGATTATTCATCTCCAGCCAGTTGGCATTCAGATGCGCATAGCGGGTTTTTACTGCCTCTGGCACATACCAGACGTTGAGATTGGTTAATACCGGTGAATGCAGTGCCTGCTGAAATAACTGGCGATGTGCATTGAGTTGTGGACTGCCACTTTGCAAGTCGTAGCCCAGGCGGTAACTCTGCATACGCAGCGATCCGGCAATATTGATAGCCTCAGCGTCGCGTAAACTGCTCGCCAGCGTTAGCAGAGCGATACCCGTGGAAAGAATCGACAGCAGCACAATGTAAAAAAAGGCCCGGGCCAGACTGGCCGAGACGGGTCGTTTAACAATCACACGCGTCTTCTCCACAAAAAATCATTAATGTTCCAGTTCGCTGAAACGCAATTTAGTCAGTGATGGGATTATTTGATCTGCCACAGTTTATAGCGAAATAGTTACTTATTCTGGGCACATGAACATTGCCGATTCCCCTGTAAGTCGGGTAATAACAACACTCATATAAAGAATAAGGTTTTTACAACCAAAAAAGAAGGTCGTTATGAATCGTTTTATTATGGCCAACAGTCAGCAATGTCTGGGTTGTCATGCTTGTGAAATCGCCTGTGTCATGGCTCACAATGACGAGCAACATGTCCTGAGCCAACGCCATTTTCATCCCCGAATTACGGTTATCAAACATCAGCAGCAACGTAGTGCAGTGACCTGTCACCATTGTGAAGATGCGCCCTGCGCCCGTAGCTGCCCTAATGGCGCAATCAGCCACGTTGATGACAGCATTCAGGTCAATCAGCAAAAGTGTATTGGCTGTAAATCCTGCGTGGTGGCCTGTCCATTTGGTACGATGCAAATCGTCCTGACACCCGTTGCGGCTGGCAAAGTTAAAGCCACGGCGCATAAATGCGACCTTTGTGCAGGGCGCGAAAACGGTCCTGCCTGTGTCGAGAATTGCCCGGCAGACGCGCTGCAACTGGTCACTGATGCCGCACTCTCCGGCATAGCGAAATCCCGCCGCTTGCGCACAGCACGTCAGGAACATCAACCGTGGCATGCCAGTACCGCGGCACAAGAAATGCCGGTAATGAGTAAAGTCGAGCAAATGCAGGCAACGCCCGCGCGTGGCGAGCCGGACAAACTGGCGATTGAAGCGCGCAAAACCGGTTTTGATGAAATTTATCTGCCATTCCGTGCCGATCAGGCACAACGGGAAGCCTCGCGTTGCCTTAAGTGTGGCGAGCACAGCGTTTGTGAATGGACCTGCCCGCTGCATAACCATATTCCGCAGTGGATTGAACTGGTGAAAGCCGGAAACATCAACGCCGCCGTCGAGCTTTCTCACCAGACCAACACCCTGCCGGAAATTACCGGACGCGTTTGCCCGCAAGACCGTTTGTGTGAAGGTGCCTGTACTATTCGCGATGAGCATGGCGCAGTAACTATCGGCAACATTGAACGCTACATTTCAGATCAGGCGTTGGCGAAAGGTTGGCGTCCTGACTTAAGTCATGTCACCAAAGTGGACAAGCGGGTGGCGATTATCGGTGCAGGTCCGGCAGGGCTGGCCTGTGCGGATGTTCTGACCCGCAATGGCGTAGAGGTGACGGTGTACGATCGCCATCCAGAAATCGGTGGCTTGCTCACTTTCGGCATTCCTTCTTTCAAACTGGATAAATCCCTGCTGGCACGCCGTCGGGAAATCTTCAGCGCGATGGGGATTCACTTCGAACTCAATTGTGAAGTGGGTAAAGATGTCTCTTTGGATTCGCTTTTGGAACAATACGACGCGGTCTTCGTTGGCGTAGGCACTTACCGTTCCATGAAAGCGGGTTTACCCAATGAAGATGCGCCGGGCGTTTATGACGCCCTGCCGTTCCTCATCGCCAACACTAAACAGGTGATGGGACTCGAAGAGCTACCGGAAGAGCCGTTTATCAATACCGCCGGACTCAACGTCGTGGTACTGGGCGGCGGCGACACCGCGATGGACTGTGTGCGTACCGCGCTGCGCCACGGCGCGAGTAACGTCACCTGCGCTTATCGTCGTGATGAAGCTAACATGCCAGGCTCGAAGAAAGAGGTGAAGAACGCCCGCGAAGAGGGGGCCAACTTTGAATTTAACGTCCAGCCGGTGGCGCTTGAGCTGAATGAGCAAGGTCACGTTTGCGGAATTCGTTTCCTGCGTACGCGTCTTGGCGAGCCGGATGCCCAGGGGCGTCGGCGTCCAGTGCCGGTGGAAGGCAGTGAATTTGTCATGCCAGCCGACGCGGTGATTATGGCGTTTGGCTTCAATCCGCACGGGATGCCGTGGCTGGAGTCGCACGGTGTAACGGTAGACAAATGGGGCCGCATCATCGCGGATGTGGAAAGCCAGTACCGTTATCAGACCACGAATCCGAAAATCTTCGCCGGTGGTGACGCCGTGCGTGGTGCGGATCTGGTGGTTACCGCAATGGCAGAAGGACGTCATGCGGCACAGGGGATTATTGACTGGCTGGGGGTAAAATCAGTCAAATCTCACTGATAGCCTGCGCAGACAAACCCGACTTCACAGCGTAAGATAATTGTTCATTTCGCGCTGTGGAGTCGGTATGACGCAACAAATCACCCTCATTAAAGACAAAATTCTCTCCGATAACTATTTCACCCTGCACAACATTACCTACGATCTCACGCGGAAAGATGGCGAAGTTATCCGCCATAAACGTGAAGTTTACGATCGCGGTAATGGTGCGACGATCCTCCTGTACAACGCGAAGAAAAAGACCGTGGTTCTGATTCGTCAGTTCCGCGTCGCTACCTGGGTTAATGGCAATGAAAGCGGGCAACTGATTGAAACCTGCGCCGGGCTGCTGGATAACGACGAACCGGAAGTGTGCATTCGCAAAGAAGCGATTGAAGAGACGGGCTATGAAGTTGGCGAAGTGCGCAAATTATTTGAACTGTATATGTCGCCTGGCGGTGTGACTGAGCTAATCCACTTTTTTATCGCCGAATACAGTGACAGCCAGCGCGCTAACGCCGGTGGTGGTGTCGAAGATGAAGATATTGAAGTGCTTGAGCTGCCGTTCAGCCAGGCGCTGGAGATGATTAAAACCGGCGAGATACGTGACGGTAAGACGGTGTTATTGCTTAACTATTTGCAAACGTCACATTTAATGGACTGAAAAATAACAATAATATTTCGTTGTTTATTATTGGCTCAATCCGACAAATCCGATTGAGCCGCGCTACCTGCGCAACGAAGATACGACTTGTGCTGTTTGTTTGAACTTCTGGGGTCGTACCGTCCATGCGCTATCGCATTTTCCTTCTCTTTTTTTTCGCTTTGTTGCCGACGTCTTTGGTGTGGGCGGCACCAGCGCAACGGGCGTTTTCCGACTGGCAGGTTACCTGTAATAACCAAAATTTCTGTGTAGCGCGCAATACGGGCGATCATAATGGACTGGTGATGACCCTGAGCCGCAGCGCCGGGGCGCATACCGATGCCGTTTTACGTATTGAGCGCGGCGGGTTGAAGTCGCCGGATGCGTCTGAAGGGGAGATAGCGCCACGGCTGCTGTTAGATGGTGAGCCGTTGGCGTTAAGTGGTGACAAGTGGCGGATTTCACCATGGTTACTAGTAACCGATGATACGGCAACCATCACCACGTTTTTGCAGCTGATTCAGGAAGGGAAGGCAATCACCTTACGCGATGGCAATCAGACCATTTCTCTGAATGGCTTAAAAGCGGCGTTGTTGTTTATTGATGCTCAGCAAAAGCGCGTTGGCAGTGAAACCGCGTGGATAAAGAAAGGGGACGAACCGCCGCTCAGCGTACCGCCTGCGCCTGCGCTGAAAGAGGTCGCGGTAGTTAACCCAACGCCGACGCCACTCTCACTCGAAGAACGCAACGATTTGCTGGATTATGGAAACTGGCGGATGAATGGTCTGCGCTGCTCGCTTGATCCGTTACGTCGTGAGGTGAATGTCACTGCGCTGACCGATGATAAAGCACTGATGATGATTAGCTGTGAGGCAGGGGCCTATAACACCATTGATTTGGCATGGATTGTGTCGCGTAAAAAGCCGCTAGCCTTGCGCCCGGTTCGGTTGCGTTTGCCGTTCAACAACGGTCAGGAGACGAATGAACTGGAACTGATGAACGCAACATTTGATGAGAAATCGCGTGAACTGGTGACCTTAGCGAAAGGGCGCGGATTAAGCGATTGTGGCATTCAGGCGCGTTGGCGCTTTGACGGTCAGCGTTTTCGCCTGGTGCGTTACGCCGCAGAACCCACCTGCGATAACTGGCATGGGCCAGACGCCTGGCCCACGTTGTGGATCACCCGTTAAACAAAATCCCAGATGCGCCCCTAAAAAGCGCACGGACCGTCCCCTCGCCCCTCTGGGGAGAGGGTTAGGGTGAGGGGAACATACAGCATCCGGCGATCACCATCAGGCACCTTTCACTCCCAGTACCTTATGCGCTTTTGCCACAATATTCTCGGCGGTAAAGCCAAAGAACGGGAACAGCTTATCCGCCGGAGCAGATTCCCCATAACCTGTCATCCCGACAATTGCCCCTTTCAGACCAACATATTTGTACCAGTAATCGGCAATACCCGCTTCTACTGCCACGCGGGCAGAAACATTTGAAGGCAGTACCGACTCCCGATATTCCTCATCCTGGGCATCGAAAATATCGGTCGAGGGCAGGGAAACTACGCGAACATTGCGACCTTCTCCCGCTAATTTTTCTGCCGCTTGCAGGGTGATTTCCATCTCTGAACCGGTGGCAATCAGAATAATATCTGGCTTACCGCCGCTGTCTTTCAGCACATAACCGCCACGAGCAATCTCTTTAACCTGATCCGGTGTTCGTTCTACCTGTGCCAGATTCTGCCTGGAGAGGATCAGTGCCGTCGGTCCGTTGTGGCGCTCAACCGCCAGCTTCCAGCCCACCGCTGCTTCCACCTGATCGCACGGTCGCCAGGTGCTGAAATTTGGCGTTAAGCGCAGACTGGCCAGTTGCTCAACAGCCTGGTGCGTAGGACCATCTTCGCCCAGGCCAATTGAGTCGTGGGTATAAACCATAATCTGCCGCGCTTTCATCAGTGCCGCCATCCGCGCGGCGTTACGGGCGTATTCAACAAACATCAGGAACGTCGCGGTATACGGCACAAAGCCGCCGTGGTGCGCAATGCCGTTGGCGATAGCGGTCATGCCAAATTCACGCACCCCGTAGTGAATGTAGTTGCCCGCCGGATCTTCCTTCAGCGAAACAGAACCTTTCCAGATGGTCAGGTTGCTGGGAGCCAGATCCGCCGAACCGCCGAGCAACTCAGGCAGCATAGGCCCGTAAGCGTTAAGCGTATTTTGCGAAGCCTTACGGGTAGCGATTTTCGCCGGATTCGCCTGCAACTCATTGATATATTTCTGAGTCGTTTTCTCCCAGTCCTTCGGTAAACCACCGCTCATCCGACGGGTAAACTCTTCTGCCAGTTGCGGATGAGCCTTTTTATAGGCGGCAAACTTCTCATTCCAGCTCTGCTGCGCTTTTTCGCCTTTTTCGCGGGCATCCCAGGCGTGATAAATCTCTTTAGGGATCTCAAATGGCGGATGGTGCCAGCCCAGTTTTTGCCGTGCCAATGCCACTTCTTCTTCCCCCAGTGGTGCGCCGTGCGCCTCTTCCTTACCTGCTTTATTCGGCGAACCAAAGCCAATCACCGTACGGCAGATAATCAGCGACGGCTTATCTTTCACGCTTTGCGCTTCAAGGATCGCTTCCTTCACCGCCTGCGGATCGTGACCGTCGATCTCGTGGATCACATGCCAGTGATAGGCTTCAAAACGTTTTGCTGTATCGTCGGTAAACCAGCCTTCGGTTTCACCGTCGATGGAAATACCGTTGTGATCGTAAAAACCAATCAGCTTGCCCAGTCCCAGCGTGCCCGCCAGCGAACAGACTTCGTGGGAAATACCTTCCATCAGGCAGCCGTCGCCCATAAACACATAGGTGAAGTGATCGACAATTTCATGATCTGGCTGGTTAAACTGCGCCGCCAGCGTACGCTCTGCTATCGCCAGCCCGACGGCGTTCGCCAAACCTTGTCCAAGTGGACCGGTGGTGGTTTCAACACCAGGCGTATAGCCGATTTCCGGGTGGCCTGGGGTTTTCGAATGCAACTGACGGAAGTTCTTCAGTTCTTCCAGCGGCAGGTCGTAACCGGTCAGATGCAGCAAACTGTAGAGCAGCATCGACGCGTGACCGTTGGAAAGAATAAAGCGGTCGCGATCATACCAGGTTGGGTCGGTAGGGTTATGTTTAAGAAAATCGTTCCACAGCACTTCGGCAATATCGGCCATGCCCATCGGCGCGCCGGGATGACCAGAATTGGCTTTTTGCACCGCATCCATACTGAGTGCGCGAATCGCATTGGCAAGGTCTTTTCGGGACATATAACACTCCGTGGCTGGTTTATAGTTTGGCGGCAAGAAGATCTTCCAGTTTGCGTTGATCAACGGCGAATAGACGAATGCCTTCAGACAGTTTTTCTACCGCCATCGCATCCTGATTGTGCTCCCAACGGAACTCCGCTTCGCTCATGGGAGCTGGGCGTGGGAACGTCTGAGAAGATGGGATTAATTTACGTACCACTGGCGAAACTTTTTCCTGTAGCTCCTTCAGCAAATTCGGTGCGATAGTCAGTCGGTCGCAGCCGGTTAAGGCGAGGATTTGTTCGGTGCGACGGAAGCTCGCGCCCATCACAATGGTTTCATAGTGGTGTTGCTTATAGTAGTCGTAGATATTGCGCACTGACTTAACGCCCGGATCTTCTTCCACCACATACGGGTCCATCGGCTTGCGTGCCTGATACCAGTCATAAATACGCCCGACAAACGGCGAAATCAGAAAAACGCCTGCTTCTGCACAGGCCCGCGCCTGGGCAAAAGAAAACAGCAGCGTCAGGTTGCAGTTAATACCTTCTTTTTCCAGCTCTTCTGCCGCGCGAATTCCTTCCCAGGTTGAAGCCAGCTTGATCAAAATGCGTGATTTCTCAACGCCTTGTTGCTGATACAAGTCCACCAGATGGCGCGCCTTCTCAATACTCTTTTCTTTATCAAAAGAGAGGCGTGCATCAACTTCTGTTGACACGCGACCGGGTACGATTTTGAGAATTTCAGTACCGAAATTGACCGCCAGTTTGTCACATGCAGCGACCACCTGTTGTTCCTGGGTCTTGCCATTTTTTTTACCCCAGGCGATAGCATCGTCTATTAAATGCTCATATTGTGATAATCCGGCAGCCTTGAGTAACAGCGAAGGATTGGTGGTGGCATCCTGGGGATGATAATGGCGAATGGACTCAATATCGCCGCTGTCTGCCACGACAGTGGTGAACTGTTTGATGCCGTCTAACTCGTTCATAGGAAATACTCCTTGAAAAGTAAAGTGTTAGATGAGTGCGTTAATTCACACTTCTGAGAAATTTCGCTAAACGCATCAAAAAAGCATAGCAGACAGGCATGGTATTGCTGGATTAAGCAGGTAACATCAGTGTTATAGGATTATTACCAAAACATTATATTAATGGTGAGAGTTTGGACTTGCTCAAAGTCTGTAGACTCCGGCAAGGTAATAATGTGCGCCACGTTGTGGGCAGGGGCTGTTGCCCACACACTTTATTTGTGAACGTTACGTGAAAGGAACAACCAAATGGATGACCAGTTAAAACAAAGTGCACTTGATTTCCATGAATTTCCAGTTCCAGGGAAAATCCAGGTTTCTCCAACCAAGCCTCTGGCAACGCAGCGCGATCTGGCGCTGGCCTACTCACCAGGCGTTGCCGCACCTTGTCTTGAAATCGAAAAAGACCCGTTAAAAGCCTACAAATATACCGCTCGTGGTAACCTGGTGGCGGTGATCTCTAACGGTACGGCGGTGCTGGGGTTAGGCAACATTGGCGCGCTGGCAGGCAAACCGGTGATGGAAGGCAAGGGTGTTCTGTTTAAGAAATTCGCCGGGATTGATGTATTTGACATTGAAGTTGATGAACTCGACCCGGACAAATTTATTGAAGTTGTCGCTGCGCTCGAACCGACCTTCGGCGGCATCAACCTCGAAGACATTAAAGCGCCAGAATGTTTCTATATTGAACAGAAACTGCGCGAGCGGATGAATATTCCGGTATTCCACGACGATCAGCACGGCACGGCAATTATCAGCACTGCCGCCATCCTCAACGGCTTGCGCGTGGTGGAGAAAAACATTTCCGACGTGCGGATGGTGGTTTCCGGCGCGGGTGCCGCAGCAATCGCCTGTATGAATCTGCTGGTGGCGCTGGGGCTGCAAAAACATAACATCGTGGTTTGTGATTCAAAAGGCGTTATCTATCAGGGCCGTGAGCCAAATATGGCGGAAACCAAAGCCGCATATGCGGTGGTGGATGACGGCAAACGTACCCTCGATGATGTGATTGAAGGCGCGGATATTTTCCTCGGCTGTTCCGGCCCGAAAGTGCTGACCCAGGAAATGGTGAAGAAAATGGCTCGTGCGCCGATGATCCTGGCGCTTGCGAACCCGGAACCAGAAATTCTGCCGCCGCTGGCGAAAGAAGTGCGTCCGGATGCCATCATCTGTACCGGCCGTTCCGACTACCCGAACCAGGTTAATAATGTGCTTTGCTTCCCGTTCATCTTCCGTGGCGCGTTGGACGTTGGTGCAACTGCCATCAACGAGGAAATGAAACTGGCGGCGGTACGCGCGATTGCAGAACTGGCCCATGCGGAACAGAGTGAAGTGGTGGCTTCAGCTTATGGCGATCAGGATCTGAGCTTTGGTCCGGAATACATCATTCCAAAACCGTTTGATCCGCGTTTGATCGTTAAGATCGCTCCTGCGGTCGCTAAAGCGGCGATGGAGTCGGGCGTGGCGACGCGTCCGATTGCTGATTTCGACGTCTACATCGACAAGCTGACTGAGTTCGTTTACAAAACCAACCTGTTTATGAAGCCGATTTTCTCCCAGGCTCGCAAAGCGCCGAAGCGCGTCGTTCTGCCGGAAGGGGAAGAGGCGCGCGTTCTGCATGCCACTCAGGAATTGGTAACGCTGGGGCTGGCGAAACCGATCCTTATCGGTCGTCCGAATGTGATCGAAATGCGCATTCAGAAACTGGGCTTGCAGATCAAAGCGGGTGTTGATTTTGAGATCGTCAATAACGAATCCGATCCGCGCTTTAAAGAGTACTGGACCGAATACTTCCAGATCATGAAGCGTCGCGGTGTCACTCAGGAACAGGCGCAGCGTGCATTGATCAGTAACCCGACAGTGATTGGCGCGATCATGGTTCAGCGTGGCGAAGCCGATGCAATGATTTGCGGTACGGTGGGCGATTATCATGAACACTTTAGCGTGGTGAAAAATGTCTTTGGTTATCGCGATGGCGTTCACACCGCAGGTGCCATGAACGCGCTGCTGTTGCCGAGTGGTAACACCTTTATTGCCGATACCTACGTCAATGATGAGCCTGATGCAGAAGAGCTGGCGGAGATCACCTTGATGGCGGCAGAAACTGTTCGTCGTTTTGGTATTGAACCGCGTGTGGCTCTGTTGTCGCACTCCAACTTTGGTTCTTCTGACTGCCCGTCGTCGAGCAAAATGCGTCAGGCGCTGGAACTGGTCAGGGAACGTGCGCCAGAACTGATGATTGATGGTGAAATGCATGGCGATGCAGCGCTGGTGGAAGCGATTCGCAACGACCGTATGCCGGACAGCCCTTTGAAAGGTTCCGCTAATATTCTGGTGATGCCGAACATGGAAGCTGCCCGCATTAGTTACAACTTACTGCGCGTTTCCAGCTCGGAAGGTGTGACTGTCGGTCCGGTGCTGATGGGCGTGGCGAAGCCGGTTCACGTGTTAACGCCGATCGCATCGGTACGTCGTATCGTCAACATGGTGGCGCTGGCCGTGGTTGAAGCGCAAACCCAACCGCTGTAATTCTTTTTTAACTCTCACGCTTACCCTGAATATTCAGGGTAAGCGGTTTAGCTGCAATATATTAGTAAAGTTTATTACTGAGTTTGCGAATAATAAAAAAAACAGTATATAAAATATCTCGATATTATTTTATTTATATTCATGCGTTGCATATGAAAGTTTATGCACCACAGCAAATATCTCTCCATTCTTAGTGATCTACCTCACCTTTTAAACGCGCTTGCCGAATTTTGTTATTTACTCTGACGAAAAATTGTCACGATACACGAAAGTTTTTCACAGGCGGCGACTCATGGATAAAGAACGCATCATTCAGGAATTTGTGCCCGGTAAACAGGTCACACTGGCGCATCTCATCGCGCATCCCGGCGAGGAACTGGCGAAGAAAATCGGCGTTCCGGATGCGGGCGCAATCGGCATTATGACGCTAACTCCCGGAGAAACGGCGATGATCGCCGGTGATTTAGCGTTGAAAGCCGCCGATGTGCATATCGGTTTTCTCGACCGTTTTAGCGGCGCGCTGGTGATTTATGGCTCGGTGGGCGCAGTAGAAGAAGCGTTATCACAAACCGTCAGTGGTTTAGGACGCTTATTAAATTATACGCTTTGTGAAATGACCAAAAGTTAATACGAGGCATTCATGAAACGAATTGCGTTTGTGGGTACCGTCGGGGCAGGAAAAACAACGTTATTTAATGCGTTGCAGGGGAATTATACCCTCGCCAGAAAAACACAGGCCGTGGAATTTAATGATAAGGGCGATATTGATACGCCGGGTGAATATTTCAGCCATCCCCGCTGGTATCACGCCTTAATTACCACGCTACAGGATGTGGACATGCTGATCTATGTCCACGGCGCGAATGACCCGGAAAGTCGGTTGCCTGCCGGGTTGCTGGATATTGGCGTCAGCAAACGGCAAATCGCCGTCATCAGTAAAACGGACATGCCGGATGCTGACGTCGCCGCAACGCGAAAGTTATTGCTTGAGACGGGCTTCGAAGAGCCGATTTTCGAGCTAAACAGCCACGACCCGCAAAGCGTGCAGCAACTGGTGGATTATCTGGCATCTCTCACCAAACAGGAGGAAGCAGGTGAAAAAACTCATCACAGCGAATGATATTCGTGAAGCACACGCGCGCGGCGAACAGGCAATGTCCGTGGTTCTGCGCGCCAGCATTATTACCCCGGAAGCCCGTGAAGTGGCGGATCTGTTGGGTTTTACCATCACCGAATGTGATGAATCGACTGCGGTAACGACGTCCGTTCCCGCCAGCGTGCCAGCCGATAAAACCGAAAGCCAGCGCATCCGCGAAACCATCATCGCCCAGCTACCGGAAGGCCAGTTTACCGAAAGCCTGGTCGCGCAGCTGATGGAAAAAGTGATGAAGGAAAAACAGTCACTGGAGCAGGGTGCAATGCAGCCGAGCTTCAAATCGGTGACCGGCAAAGGCGGCATCAAAGTGATTGATGGCAGCAGCGTCAAGTTTGGTCGTTTCGATGGCGCGGAACCGCACTGCGTAGGCTTGACTGATCTCGTGACCGGAGACGACGGCAGCAGTATGGCCGCTGGTTTCATGCAGTGGGAGAACGCCTTCTTTCCGTGGACCCTGAACTACGACGAAATCGACATGGTGCTGGAAGGGGAGCTGCACGTTCGCCACGAAGGCGAAACCATGATCGCCAAAGCGGGCGATGTGATGTTTATCCCGAAAGGCTCCAGCATCGAATTTGGTACGACATCCAGCGTGAAATTCCTGTATGTCGCCTGGCCGGCTAACTGGCAATCCCTATGAAAGATTTCATCACCGAAGCATGGCTAAGAGCGAACCATACGCTCAGCGAAGGCGCAGAGATCCATCTCCCTGCGGACAGTCGCCTGACGCCCTCTGCCCGGGAGTTACTGGAAAGCCGCCATCTGCGCATCAAGTTTATTGACGAGCAGGGCCGCCTGTTTGTTGACGATGAACAGCAGCAGCCGCAGCCCGTTCACGGGCTGACCAGTAGCGATGAACATCCGCAGGCGTGCTGCGAACTGTGCCGCCAGCCGGTGGCAAAAAAGCCGGATACGCTGACTCACCTGTCGGCGGAAAAAATGGTTGCCAAAAGCGATCCGCGCCTGGCTTTTCGCGCGGTTCTCGACAGCACCATTGCGCTGGCAGTGTGGCTGCAAATTGAACTGGCGGAACCGTGGCAGCCGTGGCTGGCGGACATCCGCTCGCGTCTTGGCAACATTATGCGTGCCGATGCGCTGGGGGAACCGCTGGCCTGCCAGGCGATTGTCGGGCTTTCTGACGAAGATCTGCATCGGCTTTCTCACCAGCCGCTGCGTTATCTCGACCACGATCATCTGGTGCCGGAAGCCAGCCACGGGCGCGATGCGGCGTTGCTAAATCTGCTACGCACCAAAGTGCGGGAAACCGAAACCGTAGCGGCGCAGGTCTTTATCACCCGCAGCTTTGAAGTATTACGCCCGGACATCTTGCAGGCGCTGAACCGCCTTTCGAGCACGGTCTACGTGATGATGATCCTGAGCGTAACGAAGCAGCCGCTAACGGTGAAGCAGATCCAACAACGACTGGGGGAAACGCAATGATTATTGAACGTTGTCGTGAACTGGCGTTGCGAGCGCCCGCCAGAGTGGTTTTTCCGGATGCGTTAGATCAACGTGTGCTGAAAGCTGCGCAATATTTACATCAACAAGGTCTGGCAACGTCCATTCTGGTCGCCAATCCGTTTGAACTTCGTCAGTTTGCGCTCAGTCATGGCGTGGCGATGGACGGGCTACAGGTGATTGATCCGCATGGCAACCTCGCAATGCGGGAAGAATTCGCTCATCGCTGGCTGGCCCGCGCGGGCGAAAAAACGCCGCCGGATGCGCTGGAAAAACTTACCGACCCGCTGATGTTCGCCGCAGCAATGGTCAGCGCCGGTAAAGCGGATGTCTGTATCGCGGGCAACCTCTCTTCCACGGCGAATGTGCTGCGTGCCGGATTACGCATTATCGGCTTGCAGCCAGGCTGTAAAACGCTCTCATCCATTTTCCTGATGCTGCCACAGTACAGCGGTCCGGCGTTGGGTTTTGCCGATTGCAGCGTGGTGCCACAGCCGACGGCGGCGCAGTTGGCGGATATCGCGCTTGCCAGCGCCGAAACCTGGCGCGCCATCACCGGAGAAGAGCCGCGCGTGGCGATGTTGTCGTTTTCCAGTAACGGCAGCGCCCGTCACCCCTGCGTTGCCAACGTCCAGCAGGCGACAGAAATCGTCCGTGAGCGCGCGCCGCAGTTGGTAGTCGATGGCGAGTTGCAGTTTGACGCCGCCTTCGTGCCGGAAGTGGCGGCGCAAAAAGCGCCTGCCAGCCCGCTACAAGGTAAGGCCAATGTGATGGTTTTTCCGTCGCTGGAAGCCGGAAATATTGGCTACAAAATCGCACAACGACTCGGCGGATATCGTGCCGTCGGGCCATTGATACAAGGGCTTGCCGCGCCGATGCACGATCTCTCTCGTGGTTGTAGCGTGCAGGAAATTATCGAACTGGCGCTGGTGGCAGCTGTGCCGCGTCAGACAGAAGTGAACCGCGAAAGCAGTTTACAAACACTGGTTGAATGAACGGTCCCGTTCTGGACCCTGATAAAGAGGAAAGCACAATGGAAGCATTAGGAATGATCGAAACCCGGGGCCTGGTTGCACTGATTGAGGCTTCTGACGCGATGGTGAAAGCTGCGCGCGTCAAGCTGGTTGGTGTTAAGCAGATTGGCGGCGGCCTGTGTACTGCCATGGTTCGTGGTGATGTTGCAGCCTGTAAAGCCGCGACCGATGCAGGTGCCGCAGCGGCACAGCGTATCGGCGAGCTGGTATCTGTACACGTTATCCCGCGTCCGCACGGCGACCTGGAAGAAGTGTTCCCGATCGGCCTGAAAGGCGATAGCAGCAACCTGTAATCACCCTGTGTGACGTCGATTCGGGCGTCACGCTCTCTCCTTTTTCATTTTACCTTCTGCGGAGGGTAGGGGGAGCTTTTACCTGAAATACGCCACGGAGGCGGGTATGAAACTGGCAGTCGTCACTGGACAAATTGTTTGTACCGTACGCCATCACGGACTGGCGCATGACAAATTGCTGATGGTGGAAATGATTGATCCACAAGGTAATCCTGACGGGCAATGCGCCGTCGCCATCGACAATATTGGCGCGGGAACCGGGGAGTGGGTGTTACTGGTGAGTGGCAGTTCCGCCCGCCAGGCGCATAAAAGCGAAACGTCACCGGTCGATCTGTGCGTGATTGGCATTGTCGATGAGGTGGTGTCTGGCGGTCAGGTCATTTTCCACAAATAAGGCAGAACATCATGAATCAACAGGATATTGAACAGGTGGTGAAAGCGGTACTGCTGAAAATGCAAAGCAGTGACACGCCGCCCGCCGCCGTTCATGAGATGGGCGTTTTCGCGTCCCTGGATGACGCCGTTGCGGCAGCCAAAGTCGCCCAGCAAGGGTTAAAAAGCGTGGCAATGCGCCAGTTAGCCATTGCTGCCATTCGTGAAGCAGGCGAAAAACACGCCAGAGATTTAGCGGAACTTGCCGTCAGTGAAACCGGCATGGGGCGCGTTGAAGATAAATTTGCCAAAAACGTCGCTCAGGCGCGCGGCACACCAGGCGTTGAGTGCCTCTCACCACAGGTGCTGACCGGTGACAACGGCCTGACTTTAATTGAAAACGCGCCCTGGGGCGTGGTGGCTTCGGTGACGCCTTCCACTAACCCGGCGGCAACCGTCATTAATAACGCCATCAGCCTGATTGCCGCGGGCAACAGCGTCATTTTTGCCCCGCATCCGGCGGCGAAAAAAGTCTCCCAGCGGGCGATTACGCTGCTCAACCAGGCGATTGTTGCCGCAGGCGGGCCGGAAAACTTACTGGTTACCGTAGCAAATCCGGATATCGAAACCGCGCAACGCTTGTTCAAGTTTCCGGGTATCGGCCTGCTGGTGGTGACCGGCGGCGAAGCGGTAGTGGAAGCGGCGCGCAAACACACCAATAAACGCCTGATTGCGGCAGGTGCCGGTAACCCGCCGGTAGTGGTGGATGAAACCGCCGACCTCGCCCGTGCTGCTCAGTCCATCGTCAAAGGCGCTTCTTTCGATAACAACATCATTTGTGCCGACGAAAAGGTACTGATTGTTGTTGATAGCGTAGCCGATGAACTGATGCGTCTGATGGAAGGCCAGCATGCGGTGAAACTGAACGCAGAGCAGGCGCAGCAACTGCAATCGGTGTTGCTGAAAAATATCGACGAGCGCGGAAAAGGCACCGTCAGCCGTGACTGGGTTGGTCGCGATGCGGCGAAAATCGCGGCGGCAATCGGCCTTAAAGTTCCGGAACAAACGCGACTGCTGTTTGTAGAAACCATCGCAGAACATCCGTTTGCTGTGACTGAACTGATGATGCCGGTGCTGCCCGTCGTGCGCGTCGCCAACGTGGCGGATGCCATTGCGCTGGCGGTGAAATTGGAAGGCGGTTGCCACCACACGGCGGCAATGCACTCGCGCAACATCGAAAACATGAACCAGATGGCGAACGCCATTGATACCAGCATTTTCGTTAAGAACGGACCGTGCATTGCCGGGCTGGGGCTGGGCGGGGAAGGCTGGACCACGATGACCATCACCACGCCAACCGGTGAAGGGGTAACCAGCGCGCGGACGTTTGTTCGTCTGCGTCGCTGTGTATTAGTCGATGCGTTTCGCATTGTTTAAGGAGTAACCGATGGCGCACGATGAACAATGGCTCACCCCACGTCTGCAAACGGCGGCAACGCTGTGTAACCAGACGCCTGCCGCGACGGAATCTCCGCTGTGGCTGGGGGTGGATCTGGGCACCTGCGATGTGGTGTCGATGGTTGTTGACCGCGACGGTCAGCCGGTGGCGGTATGCCTCGACTGGGCCGATGTGGTCCGCGACGGCATCGTCTGGGATTTCTTCGGTGCGGTCACCATTGTTCGTCGCCATCTCGACACCCTCGAGCAGCAATTCGGTCGCCGTTTTAGCCATGCGGCGACCTCTTTTCCTCCAGGTACGGACCCGCGTATTTCCATCAACGTGCTGGAATCTGCCGGACTGGAAGTGAGCCATGTACTGGATGAGCCAACCGCAGTCGCGGATCTGCTGCAACTGGACAACGCCGGTGTAGTGGATATCGGCGGTGGCACTACTGGTATTGCCATCGTGAAAAAGGGCAAGGTGACGTACTCGGCGGATGAAGCGACCGGCGGACATCACATCTCTCTGACTCTCGCCGGAAATCGTCGTATTTCGCTGGAAGAGGCAGAGCAGTACAAGCGCGGTCACGGTGAAGAGATTTGGCCCGCGGTGAAACCGGTGTACGAAAAAATGGCGGACATTGTCGCCCGGCATATTGAAGAGCAGGGCATTACTGATTTATGGCTGGCGGGCGGCTCTTGTATGCAACCGGGCGTGGCGGAACTGTTTCGCAAACAATTTCCGGCGTTACAGGTGCATTTACCGCAGCACAGTTTGTTTATGACCCCGCTGGCGATCGCCAGTAGCGGGCGAGAGAAAGCGGAGGGGCTATATGCAAAATGAATTGCAGACCGCGCTCTTTCAGGCGTTCGATACCCTGAATCTGCAACGGGTAAAAACATTTAGCGTTCCACCGGTGACGCTTTGCGGTCCGGGCGCGGTGAGCAGTTGTGGGCAGCAAGCGCAAACGCGTGGGCTGAAACATCTGTTCGTGATGGCAGACAGCTTTTTGCATCAGGCCGGGATGACCGCCGGGCTGACGCGTAGCCTGGCCGTTAAAGGTATCGCCATGACGCTCTGGCCATGTCCGGTGGGCGAACCATGCATCACCGACGTGTGTGCAGCCGTGGCGCAGTTGCGTGAATCAGGCTGTGACGGGGTGATTGCGTTTGGCGGCGGCTCGGTGCTGGATGCAGCAAAAGCCGTGGCGTTGCTGGTGACGAACCCGGATAGCACGCTGGCAGAGATGTCAGAAACCAGCGTTCTGCAACCGCGCCTGCCGTTGATTGCCATTCCAACGACCGCCGGAACCGGCTCTGAAACCACCAACGTAACGGTGATTATCGACGCGGTGAGCGGGCGCAAGCAGGTGTTAGCCCATGCCTCGCTGATGCCGGATGTGGCGATTCTCGACGCCGCGTTGACCGAAGGCGTGCCGTCGCATGTCACGGCGATGACTGGCATTGATGCGTTAACCCATGCCATTGAAGCGTACAGCGCGCTGAACGCCACACCGTTTACCGACAGTCTGGCGATTGGTGCCATTGCGATGATTGGCAAATCGCTGCCGAAAGCGGTGGGCTACGGTCACGACCTTGCCGCCCGCGAGAGCATGTTGCTGGCTTCATGTATGGCGGGAATGGCGTTTTCCAGTGCGGGGCTTGGGTTGTGCCACGCGATGGCGCATCAGCCAGGGGCGGCGCTGCATATTCCGCACGGTCTGGCGAACGCTATGTTGCTGCCAACGGTGATGGAATTTAACCGGATGGTTTGTCGTGATCGGTTTAGTCAGATTGGCCGGGCGCTGAGAACTAAAAAATCCGACGATCGTGACGCTATTAACGCGGTAAGTGAGCTGATTGCGGAAGTCGGGATTGGTAAACGACTGGGCGATGTTGGTGCAACATCTGCGCATTACGGTGCATGGGCGCAGGCCGCGCTGGAAGATATTTGTCTGCGCAGCAACCCGCGTACCGCCAGCCTGGAGCAGATTGTCGGCCTGTACGCAGCGGCGCAATAAATGCCGGATGCGACGCTTGCCGCGTCTTATCTGGCCTTCGGGATTGCACATGTAGGGCGGATAAGGCGTTCACGCCGCATCCGCCAATAAATAACAACTAACAGGGAGTAAAGGCGATGGGAATTAACGAAATCATCATGTACATCATGATGTTCTTTATGCTGATAGCTGCCGTAGACAGGATCCTGTCGCAGTTCGGCGGTTCTGCTCGTTTCCTCGGTAAGTTCGGTAAAAGTATCGAAGGATCCGGCGGTCAGTTCGAAGAAGGCTTTATGGCAATGGGCGCTCTGGGCCTGGCTATGGTCGGTATGACCGCGCTGGCACCGGTACTGGCCCACGTACTCGGGCCGGTGATTATCCCGGTTTACGAAATGCTCGGCGCAAACCCGTCAATGTTCGCCGGAACACTGCTGGCGTGCGATATGGGCGGCTTCTTCCTCGCCAAAGAGCTGGCGGGCGGCGACGTAGCAGCGTGGCTATACTCTGGATTAATTCTCGGGTCGATGATGGGGCCAACGATTGTGTTTTCCATTCCGGTGGCGCTCGGCATTATCGAACCTTCTGACCGTCGTTATCTGGCGCTCGGCGTGCTGGCGGGCATTGTGACCATTCCGATTGGCTGTATTGCCGGTGGTCTGGTGGCTATGTACTCCGGTGTGCAGATCAACGGTCAGCCAGTGGAATTCACCTTTGCGCTGATCCTGATGAACATGATCCCGGTACTTATCGTTGCGGTGCTGGTGGCGCTGGGGCTGAAATTCATCCCGGAAAAAATGATCAACGGCTTCCAGATCTTCGCCAAATTCCTCGTTGCATTGATCACCCTCGGTCTTGCCGCTGCGGTAGTGAAATTCCTGCTCGGTTGGGAACTGATCCCCGGTCTGGATCCTATCTTTATGGCCCCTGGCGATAAACCCGGTGAAGTGATGCGCGCCATTGAAGTTATCGGTTCTATCTCCTGTGTTCTGTTAGGGGCGTACCCGATGGTGCTGCTGCTGACTCGCTGGTTTGAAAAACCGCTGATGAGCGTCGGTAAGGTGCTGAATATGAACAACATAGCGGCAGCCGGCATGGTCGCAACCCTTGCCAACAACATCCCGATGTTTGGCATGATGAAGCAGATGGATACCCGCGGCAAAGTCATCAACTGTGCCTTCGCCGTTTCCGCTGCTTTCGCCCTGGGCGACCACTTAGGCTTCGCCGCTGCCAACATGAACGCCATGATCTTCCCGATGATTGTCGGCAAGTTGATCGGCGGCGTAACGGCGATTGGCGTGGCGATGATGCTGGTGCCAAAAGAAGACGCGACCACGGCTAAAACCGAAGCGGAGGCGCAATCGTGAACACTCGCCAGCTACTGAGCGTCGGTATCGATATCGGCACCACCACCACCCAGGTGATCTTCTCCCACCTGGAGCTGGTTAACCGTGCGGCGGTGTCGCAGGTGCCGCGCTACGAATTCATCAAACGCGAAATTAGCTGGCAAAGCCCGGTGTTCTTTACCCCTGTCGATAAACAGGGTGGTTTAAAAGAAGCGGAACTGAAAACCTTAATCCTGGAGCAATATCAGGCTGCGGGCATTGCGCCGGAAAGCGTTGATTCTGGTGCCATCATCATCACCGGTGAAAGCGCGAAAACCCGCAACGCTCGCCCGGCGGTGATGACGCTCTCCCAGTCGCTGGGCGATTTTGTCGTCGCCAGCGCCGGGCCGCATCTCGAATCCGTGATCGCCGGTCACGGTGCCGGGGCGCAAACCCTTTCTGAACAACGGCTGTGTCGGGTACTGAATATCGACATCGGCGGTGGCACTGCGAACTACGCCCTGTTCGATGCCGGAAAAATCAGCGGCACCGCCTGCCTCAATGTCGGCGGTCGCCTGCTGGAAACCGACAGCCAGGGGCGCGTGGTTTACGCTCATAAACCGGGGCAGATGATTGTGGATGAGTGCTTCGGCGCAGGCACCGACGCCCGTTCGCTGACCGGCGCGCAGCTGGTGCAGGTTACCCGGCGGATGGCAGAGCTGATTGTCGAAGTGATTGACGGAACGCTTTCGCCGCTCGCGCAGGCATTAATGCAAACCGGTTTGCTGCCCGCAGGTGTTACGCCCGAAATCATTACGCTTTCTGGCGGCGTGGGCGAATGTTATCGCCACCAGCCCGCCGACCCGTTCTGTTTTGCCGATATTGGCCCGCTTCTGGCAACGGCGCTGCATGACCATCCGCGCCTGCGTGAGATGAACGTGCAGTTTCCGGCGCAAACCGTGCGCGCCACGGTGATTGGCGCGGGTGCACATACCCTTTCGCTCTCTGGCAGCACAATCTGGCTGGAGGGCGTACAACTGCCGCTGCGCAACTTGCCGGTGGCGATCCCAATTGATGAAAAGGATCTGGTGAGTGCCTGGCAACAGGCGCTGATTCAGCTGGATCTTGATCCTAAAACTGACGCGTACGTGCTGGCGCTTCCCGCCTCGCTGCCTGTGCGTTACGCCGCGGTACTGACGGTCATCAACGCGTTGGTCGATTTCGTCGCGCGTTTTCCGAATCCGCATCCCCTGCTGGTGGTGGCCGGGCAGGACTTTGGTAAAGCTCTGGGCATGTTGTTGCGCCCACAGCTACAACAACTCCCGTTGGCAGTCATTGACGAAGTGATTGTCCGCGCGGGGGACTATATCGACATTGGTACGCCTCTTTTTGGCGGATCGGTTGTGCCGGTGACGGTGAAATCACTCGCATTTCCTTCCTGAGGGAACGACTTATGAAACTAAAGACCACATTGTTCGGCAATGTATATCAGTTTAAGGATGTAAAAGAGGTGCTGGCTAAAGCCAACGAACTGCGTTCGGGGGATGTGCTGGCGGGCGTTGCTGCGGCAAGCTCACAGGAGCGCGTGGCGGCAAAGCAGGTGTTGTCGGAAATGACCGTAGCGGACATCCGCAATAATCCGGTGATTGCCTATGAAGATGACTGCGTGACGCGGCTGATTCAGGACGATGTTAACGAAACGGCCTACAACCAGATTAAAAACTGGAGCATCAGCGAACTGCGTGAGTATGTGCTGAGCGATGAAACCAGCGTGGACGACATTGCCTTTACCCGCAAAGGGCTGACCTCGGAAGTGGTAGCGGCGGTAGCGAAGATTTGCTCCAACGCGGACCTGATCTACGGCGCGAAGAAAATGCCGGTGATCAAAAAGGCCAATACCACCATCGGTATTCCGGGCACCTTCAGCGCCCGCTTGCAGCCAAACGATACCCGTGACGATGTGCAAAGTATCGCCGCGCAAATCTACGAAGGGCTTTCCTTCGGGGTGGGCGATGCGGTGATCGGCGTTAACCCGGTGACTGACGACGTGGAAAACTTAAGCCGCGTGTTGGATACCATCTATGGCGTGATCGACAAATTCAACATCCCAACTCAGGGCTGCGTACTGGCGCACGTCACCACCCAGATCGAAGCGATTCGTCGCGGCGCACCGGGCGGGCTGATTTTCCAGAGTATTTGCGGCAGCGAAAAAGGGCTGAAAGAGTTTGGCGTGGAGCTGGCGATGCTCGACGAAGCGCGCGCAGTGGGTGCAGAGTTTAACCGTATCGCCGGGGAAAACTGCCTCTACTTCGAAACCGGACAAGGTTCGGCGCTGTCCGCTGGCGCTAACTTCGGCGCTGACCAGGTGACGATGGAAGCGCGTAACTATGGGCTGGCGCGTCATTACGATCCGTTTATCGTCAACACCGTGGTCGGTTTTATTGGGCCGGAGTATCTCTACAACGACCGCCAGATTATCCGCGCGGGCTTAGAAGATCACTTTATGGGTAAGCTGAGCGGCATCTCTATGGGCTGTGACTGCTGCTACACCAACCACGCTGACGCTGACCAGAACCTCAACGAAAACCTGATGATCCTGCTCGCCACCGCAGGCTGCAACTACATCATGGGGATGCCGCTGGGCGATGACATCATGCTCAACTATCAGACCACCGCATTCCACGACACTGCCACTGTGCGTCAGTTACTGAATCTGCGCCCGTCACCGGAGTTTGAACGCTGGCTGGAAAGCATGGGCATTATGGCAAACGGTCGCCTGACCAAACGGGCGGGCGATCCGTCACTGTTCTTCTGATGACGCGGAGATAACACATCATGGATCAAAAACAGATTGAAGAAATTGTACGCAGCGTGATGGCGTCAATGGGACAAGCGGCCCCCGCGCCGTCAGAAGCAAAGTGCGCCACCACCACCTGTGCGGCACCGGTGACCTCGGAAAGCTGCGCGCTGGATTTAGGCTCTGCGGAAGCAAAAGCGTGGATTGGTGTTGAAAACCCACATCGTGCGGATGTGTTAACAGAACTGCGTCGCAGCACCGTGGCCCGCGTTTGTACCGGTCGTGCCGGTCCGCGTCCGCGCACCCAGGCGTTGCTGCGTTTCCTGGCCGATCACTCTCGTTCGAAAGATACCGTTCTGAAAGAAGTACCGGAAGAGTGGGTGAAAGCGCAGGGCTTGCTGGAAGTCCGCTCCGAAATCAGCGACAAAAATCTCTACCTGACTCGTCCGGATATGGGCCGCCGCCTGTGTGCTGAAGCTGTTGAAGCGCTGAAAGCACAGTGTGTTGCTAATCCGGACGTGCAGGTCGTTATTTCTGATGGCCTGTCAACTGATGCGATCACCGTGAACTACGAAGAGATCCTGCCGCCGCTGATGGCGGGCCTGAAACAGGCCGGGCTGAAAGTCGGCACGCCATTCTTTGTTCGTTATGGTCGCGTGAAGATTGAAGATCAGATCGGTGAGATCCTCGGCGCGAAAGTGGTGATCCTGCTGGTGGGCGAACGTCCGGGGTTGGGGCAGTCAGAAAGCCTCTCCTGCTACGCCGTTTACTCGCCGCGTATGGCGACCACCGTTGAGGCCGATCGCACCTGTATCTCTAACATTCACCAGGGCGGCACGCCGCCGGTTGAAGCCGCAGCCGTCATTGTGGATTTGGCGAAACGTATGCTGGAGCAGAAAGCATCCGGCATCAACATGACCCGATAAGGAGGCATCATGCCAGCTTTAGATTTGATTCGACCGTCGGTAACCGCCATGCGGGTGATTGCCTCCGTTAACGCCGAATTTGCACGTGAACTGAAATTGCCGCCGCATATTCGTAGCCTCGGGCTGATTTCTGCTGATTCAGATGACGTCACCTACATTGCGGCTGACGAAGCGACCAAGCAGGCGATGGTGGAAGTGGTGTATGGCCGCTCGCTGTATGCGGGAGCCGCACACGGCCCGTCACCGACTGCCGGTGAAGTGCTGATTATGCTGGGTGGGCCAAACCCGGCGGAAGTGCGTGCTGGTCTGGATGCGATGGTTGCGCATATTGAAAATGGCGCTGCTTTCCAGTGGGCTAATGACGCAGAAAATACAGCCTTCCTGGCACATGTCGTTTCGCGTACCGGTTCTTATCTCTCATCAACCGCCGGGATCACGCTTGGCGATCCGATGGCGTATCTGGTGGCACCGCCGCTGGAAGCGACCTACGGCATTGATGCAGCGTTGAAATCTGCCGACGTGCAGCTGGTGACCTATGTCCCGCCACCGTCTGAAACCAACTACTCGGCAGCATTTTTAACCGGTAGCCAGGCCGCGTGTAAAGCAGCCTGTAACGCCTTTACCGATGCAGTGCTGGAAATCGCGCGTAATCCAATCCAGCGTGCGTAACGGAGGTTGCCGATGATCAATGCACTGGGATTGCTGGAAGTGGACGGCATGGTCGCCGCGATAGATGCAGCTGATGCCATGCTCAAAGCAGCTAACGTTCGTCTGCTCAGTCACGAAGTGCTTGACCCTGGTCGCCTAACGCTGGTGGTGGAAGGCGATCTGGCGGCGTGTCGTGCGGCGCTGGACGCAGGTTGTGCTGCCGCGATGCGTACCGGGCGTGTCATCAGCCGTAAGGAGATCGGTCGGCCAGACGATGACACCCAGTGGCTGGTTACTGGCTTTAACCGCCAGCCGAAGCAACCCGTAAAGGAACCCGACGCGCCAGTTATCGTCGTGGAATCTGCTGACGAGTTGTTGGCGCTGTTAACATCAGTACGTCAGGGAATGACGGCAGGAGAAGTGGCTGCCCACTTTGGCTGGCCGCTGGAAAAAGCCAGAAATGCGCTCGAACAGCTCTTTTCTGCCGGGACGTTACGTAAACGCAGTAGTCGTTACCGTCTCAAGCCCCATTAACCTGTCGGAGGTGCCGGGTGTCCTACAACACCCGGCATTAACATCATGAAAAAGACCCGTACAGCCAATTTGCACCATCTTTATCATGAACCCTTACCCGAAAACCTGAAGCTCACGCCGAAGGTCGAAGTGGATAATGTTCATCAACGACAGACAACGGATGTCTATGAACATGCTTTGACAATTACCGCCTGGCAGCAGATTTACGATCAGCTGCATCCGGGCAAGTTTCATGGTGAATTTACGGAAATTCTACTCGATGATATTCAGGTTTTTCGTGAATACACCGGTCTGGCGCTGCGTCAGTCGTGCCTGGTCTGGCCGAACTCGTTCTGGTTTGGCATTCCGGCGACGCGCGGTGAGCAGGGATTTATCGGTTCGCAATGTCTGGGAAGCGCAGAAATTGCGACGCGCCCGGGTGGAACCGAGTTTGAATTAAGTACGCCGGACGATTACACGATCCTGGGCGTAGTGCTTTCTGAAGATGTCATCACTCGTCAGGCTAACTTTTTGCATAATCCGGATCGGGTATTACATATGCTGCGTAGCCAGTCGGCGCTGGAAGTGAAAGAGCAGCATAAAGCCGCTCTGTGGGGCTTTGTCCAACAGGCGCTGGCGACATTTTGCGAGAACCCGGAAAATCTTCATCAGCCTGCTGTGCGTAAAGTGCTGGGGGATAATTTGCTCATGGCGATGGGGGCGATGCTGGAAGAAGCGCAGCCAATGGTGACGGCGGAAAGCATCAGTCATCAGAGTTACCGTCGATTGCTTTCCCGCGCCCGTGAATATGTGCTGGAAAACATGTCCGAACCAGTGACGGTGCTGGACTTGTGTAATCAACTGCATGTCAGCCGCCGCACGCTACAAAACGCTTTTCACGCTATTTTAGGCATTGGCCCAAACGCGTGGCTGAAACGCATTCGCCTGAACGCCGTGCGCCGCGAACTGATAAGTCCGTGGTCGCAAAGTATGACCGTAAAAGACGCCGCCATGCAGTGGGGATTCTGGCATCTGGGGCAATTCGCCACGGATTATCAGCAACTGTTTGCCGAGAAGCCGTCACTGACGCTGCATCAGCGGATGCGGGAATGGGGGTGAGGGAGTTACACCCAATCCCTGACCTTAATAAACCCACTTAACGCCGCTTCCGGGCTGCCTGCTTCTGGCTGATAATCATACTCCCAGCGTACCAGCGGCGGCATTGACATCAGGATAGACTCGGTGCGCCCGCCGGTTTGCAGGCCAAACAGTGTGCCACGATCCCAGACCAGATTGAACTCGACATAACGACCGCGACGATATAACTGGAAATTGCGCTCGCGCTCGCCGTAGGCCATCGTTTTACGTCGCTCTACAATTGGTAAATAAGCGTTGGTGTAGCCTTTGCCTACCGCCTGCATAAAGGCAAAACAGTGGTCAAAGTCTGGCGTGTTCAGGTCATCAAAGAACAGGCCGCCAATGCCGCGTTGTTCGTTACGATGTTTGAGGTAGAAGTATTCGTCGCACCACTTTTTGTAACGCGGATAAACGTCTTCGCCAAATGGCAGGCACAGGTCACGGGCGGTGCGGTGCCAGTGAATGGCGTCTTCTTCAAAACCATAGAAAGGGGTTAAATCGAAGCCGCCACCAAACCACCAGACGGGTTCGGCACCCGGTTTTTCGGCAATAAAAAAGCGCACATTCGCGTGGCTGGTGGGAACATACGGATTATGCGGATGCACTACCAGTGAAACGCCCATCGCCTCGAAACTGCGTCCGGCAAGTTCCGGGCGATGAGCGGTGGCGGAAGCGGGCATGGCGTCGCCGTGAACGTGAGAAAAGTTAACGCCCGCTTGTTCGAAAACACCACCATTACGCAACACCCGACTACGCCCACCGCCGCCAGCTTCACGTTGCCAGCTATCTTCGACAAACTCTGCGCCATCGACGGCGGTCAGTTGTTGACAAATTGTATCCTGAAGGTTGAGCAGGAACTGTTTAACCAGGTGTGCGTCGGGTTTCATCACTTACCGCTTTCTCGAGTGTGCTTTCTGGTTGTCAAACCAGTGGAAATAACTGATCACGCCTTCGGCAATCGCTGTGGCGATTTTCTGGCGAAACGCCGCCGTGCCTAACAGCCGCTCTTCTTCCGGGTTGGTGATAAACGAGGTTTCCACCAGCACCGACGGAACCGACGGCGATTTCAACACCACAAACGCGGCTTGTTCGGTGTTGCGGCTGTGCAGTTTATGCACCGGCTTAATCTTTTTCAGAATATGCGAGCCGAGCGTCAGGCTGTTTTTAATAGTATCGGTTTGCACCAGATCAAACAGCACTTGCTGCAATAGGTGATCCTTGTCAGTCGCCTTTTTACCGGCAACTTCATCAGCACGGTTTTCGCGTTCAGACAGGTATTTCGCCATTGCGCTACTAGCACCGCGGTTAGAGAGGGCAAATACCGAAGCACCGGCAGCTTTCGGGTTGGTAAAGCCATCGGCATGAATTGACATAAACAGATCTGCGCCATGTTTATGGGCGATTTCAACGCGATCGTATAGTGGGATAAACGTATCGCCAGAACGCGTTAAACGCGCATCAATGCCATGATTACGCAAAATGGAACGGACGTTTTTAGCAATCGCCAGCACCACATGTTTTTCTTTCGAACCGTTGCGTCCGATCGCTCCGGTATCAATCCCGCCGTGGCCTGGATCGAGAACAACGACACGTTTGCCGCCAGATTTTTTGGCTTTCGGCTTGCTGTGTCCGTTGCTGGTTTTTAAAGGTTCGTCTTTGGCGATGGCTTGCGACATTCCTGACAACGTCAGGGCAGCCAAACCGGCTTTCAGCACCTGGCGGCGCGAAGTGAGTGTTTTTAGTGGTTTAAAAGTGCTCATACGGCCTGAGTTGTAATAATAAAGTTCCAGATGTTATATCGTATCGCGTAATCCGTTACGACCGTTTGCTGTTGAGAATTGTTTTACTTTTCATTTCAATAGTTGACAACTCCCCATTATGCTACTTTTTCAACCGATTTTCGTCAGATATTGGCTAATTCGACCGTTCACGCCATAATCAGACTTTTAACCCGCAAAAAGGTAACGAATACCATGGAGATACGCGTATTTCGCCAGGAAGATTTCGAAGAGGTCATCACCCTTTGGGAGCGTTGCGACTTGCTGCGTCCGTGGAACGATCCGGAAATGGACATCGAGCGTAAGATGAACCATGACGTCAGTTTGTTTCTGGTCGCTGAGGTAAACGGTGAAGTGGTCGGAACGGTGATGGGCGGTTATGACGGGCATCGCGGGTCTGCTTATTATCTTGGCGTGCATCCAGAGTTTCGTGGGCGTGGGATTGCTAATGCGTTGCTTAATCGGTTGGAGAAAAAGCTGATTGCTCGCGGCTGTCCGAAAATTCAGATCAACGTGCCGGAAGATAACGACATGGTGCTCGGAATGTATGAACGCCTGGGATATGAACACGCCGACGTGCTGAGTCTGGGTAAGCGTTTGATTGAAGATGAAGAGTACTGAGTTTCATCCTGTCCATTATGATGCGCACGGTCGCCTGCGTTTACCCTTGCTCTACTGGCTTGTGCTATTGCTTCAGGCGCGAACCTGGGTGCTGTTTGTCATTGCCGGAGCGTCGCGCGAGCAGGGTACTGCGCTGCTAAATCTCTTTTATCCCGATCACGATAATTTCTGGCTGGGGTTGATTCCCGGTATTCCGGCGGTGCTGGCATTTTTGCTGAGTGGTCGGCGGGCTTCATTTCCCCGTATCTGGCATGTACTCTATTTTCTGTTGCTGTTGGCGCAAGTGGTTTTACTTTGTTGGCAACCGTGGCTGTGGCTGAACGGTGAATCCGTTAGCGGTATCGGTCTGGCGCTGGTAGTGGCGGATATCGTGGCGTTAATCTGGCTGCTGACCAATCGACGTTTACGCGCTTGTTTTAATGAAGAAAAAGAATAACGGCACTTTTTGGTGAATTTGCACTCCAAGCAACGTTATTGAATAACCAAAGGAAGTGACATGAAATCGCTGCGTTTAATGTTATGCGCTATGCCGTTGATGCTGACCGGCTGTTCCACGATGTCGTCAGTTAACTGGTCGGCCGCTAACCCGTGGAACTGGTTTGGATCATCCACCAAAGTGAGCGAGCAGGGCGTGGGTGAATTAACGGCGTCCACACCACTGCAAGAACAAGCCATTGCTGATGCGCTTGATGGCGATTATCGCCTGCGCAGCGGAATGAAAACCGCGAACGGCAACGTGGTGCGCTTTTTTGAAGTGATGAAAGGCGACAACGTGGCGATGGTGATTAACGGTGATCAAGGCACGATCAGCCGCATTGATGTGCTGGATAGCGATATTCCTGCTGACACCGGTGTTAAAATCGGTACACCGTTTAGTGACCTTTACAGCAAAGCATTTGGCAATTGCCAAAAGGCCGACAGTGATGATAATCGTGCCGTCGAATGTAAAGCCGAAGGCAGTCAACATATTAGCTACCAGTTCAGCGGGGAATGGAGTGGCCCTGAAGGGTTAATGCCTTCGGACGATACCCTGAAAAACTGGAAAGTCAGTAAAATTATCTGGCGGCGTTAATTTGCGTCTGAACAAACCGCCGCCGCGAAAAAACACGTAAAATAGCGCCCAACAATGCCACGGATTGCGTGGCATTATTATTTTCAGGAGGAACAATGTCTCAGGTTCAGAGTGGCATTTTGCCAGAACATTGCCGCGCGGCGATTTGGATCGAAGCCAACGTGAAAGGGGAAGTTGACGCCCTGCGTGCGGCCAGTAAAACATTTGCCGACAAACTGGCAACTTTTGAAGCGAAATTCCCGGACGCGCATCTTGGTGCGGTGGTTGCCTTTGGTAACAATACCTGGCGCGCTCTGAGCGGCGGCGTTGGGGCCGAAGAGCTGAAAGATTTTCCGGGCTACGGTAAAGGCCTTGCGCCGACGACCCAGTTCGATGTGTTGATCCACATTCTTTCTCTGCGTCACGACGTGAACTTCTCTGTCGCTCAGGCGGCGATGGAAGCCTTTGGTGACTGCATTGAAGTGAAAGAAGAGATCCACGGCTTCCGTTGGGTTGAAGAGCGTGACCTGAGCGGCTTTGTTGACGGTACAGAAAACCCGGCGGGTGAAGAGACGCGCCGCGAAGTGGCTGTTATCAAAGACGGCGTGGATGCGGGCGGCAGCTATGTGTTTGTGCAGCGTTGGGAGCACAACCTGAAACAGCTCAATCGGATGAGCGTTCACGATCAAGAGATGATGATCGGGCGCACCAAAGAGGCCAACGAAGAGATTGACGGCGACGAACGTCCGGAAACCTCTCACCTGACCCGCGTTGATCTGAAAGAAGATGGCAAAGGGCTGAAGATTGTTCGTCAGAGCCTGCCGTACGGCACCGCCAGTGGCACTCACGGTCTGTACTTCTGCGCCTACTGCGCGCGTCTGCATAACATTGAGCAGCAACTGCTGAGCATGTTTGGCGATACCGATGGTAAGCGTGATGCGATGTTGCGTTTCACCAAACCGGTAACCGGCGGCTATTACTTTGCGCCGTCGCTGGACAAGTTGATGGCGTTGTAAGCGTTTCTGATTCATTGATTAAAGGCCAGCCAGTAACACAACTGACTGGCCTTTTTATTACTGCTTTAACGCCGCATACACCTGATCAACTACCCAACCATAAGTTGCAATCGGTAGCTGACCGCTTTCGAACATATTGGGATTTTTTTGTGGATCGGCAACTGGCGAATGTGGCTTGTTGCTTAACATCACAATCGCCATATGATTCACCGGATCGATAACGGTCACCGTCCCGGTCCAACCTGTGTGACCGTAGGTTTGCGGGCTTGCCAGCGTGCCAAACGTCGGCGTCATGGTGGCATTACCATTCACGCGCCAGCCAAGGCCAAAAGTGGCATCTTCCTTAGAGCTGGTGGTGAACATCTTCACCGTTTCTGCATTGAACAGCTGCACATCACCATAGCCACCGCCGTTCAGCATCGTTTGCATTAACACCGCAATATCGCCGGTATTGGAAAACAAACCTGCGTGCCCGGAAACACCGCCCATCGAATAAAAGGCTTTTTCATCGTGCACCTGACCCCAGAGAGTGGAGGTGCGGATATTCGGGAAGTGAATCACGCCATCGCGGGTATTGCCGTTGAGTTCCGTGGCGGCAATTTGTTGCGGTTTAAAGCCTTTCAGTAGCGGATTAAACACCGTATGCGTCAGGCCGAGCGGGCGATAAATCGACTCTTCAACATAGCGGTCAAGTGGCTGACCGGTAACCGACTCGACGATAAATCCAAGCAGCATATAATCGACATCGCTGTAGATATGCTTGCTGCCGGGCTGATACTCCAGCGGCGTGCGCTTGATCATCTCCAGCGTCTGGTCTTTATCCTGGGAATATAACGCGCCCGCGACCGCTTTATTCGGGTATTGCGGATCTGCCGGGAAACCGCCGCTGTGATGCAGCAGATCAGAAATCCGCAACGTGTTTTTGCCTTTAATGGTGTCATTTGGGTTATCGGCAAACCCTGGAATATATTTCGCAATCCGATCGTCAGGATGCAGTTTGCCTTCGCTCATCAGCTTTTGCAGCGCGAAGTTAGTGGCGTACATCTTGGTGTTTGAGGCCAGATCATACAGCGTCCCGGTGGTGGCTTTTACAGGCTGCGCCATTAACGCGCTGCCATCGTACTTTTTCGCCGCGCCCCAGGCTTTGCGATAAACAATCTGATTATCTTTTATAATCAGCAGGTTTACGCCGGGATAACCGGCATCAACTTGCTGGCTTATCCAGCGATCCATCTGATTAAGCCGTTCGACGTTAAACCCTGCTTTCTCTGGCGAACTTTCTGTCAGAACAGGGTATTTTGCGGCGCTGACGCTACAGCTGACAGCCAGCAGAGAAAGATAGAGCATTGTCCGTTTCATATTATCAGTCCAGATTGACGTTACGGCAGCCAAAGAGCGTGGTGAAAATAAACCCGCAAACCCATGCTACCAGAATCCCGCCTGCATAAACCGCCATTGCAGGAAGGATACCTTGTGCTGAGGTCATCAGCGGCAGCGCCACCAGACCAGACGGCCCAAAGGCGCTGTTTAAGCCCATCGGCAGACCCCACCAGGCTATCAATCCGATAAACAAACCGCCCGCCGCGCCGCCTAAACAGGCGGTAATAAACGGTTTCATGCGGGGCAGGGTGACGCCGTAAATCAACGGTTCGCCAACGCCCAGCAGGCCGGGAATAATCGCCCCGCGTACCTGACTGCGTAATGCACTGTGCGGTTGCGCCCGCCAGTAGAGTGCCAGCGCCGCGCCCACCTGGCCCGCGCCTGCCATCGAAAGGATGGGAAATAAGCTGTTGAATCCCTGACTGTCCATTAACGCGAGGTAAACGGGAATAAAGCCCTGATGCACGCCAAATACCACGGCGATCAGGAATAGCCCGGCTAAAACCGCACAACCGAGCGGATTACTGTTCAGGTGCATAAACAGCCACGACATACCTTCGAATAACCAGCCGCCCAGCGGCATAATGATCAGGTACGCAAGCGTAGCGGTGATTAGCAGGGTGATTAACGAGGTCAACAGCATGTCGAGATCGTCCGGCATAAAGCGGCGCACCATGCCTTCGATGCGGGCGCAGGCCCACGCGGCAATCAACACGCCGATAATATTGCCGCGCGGATCGATGGGCAGACCAAAGAAATCGTGAAATCCGGCGTAGTAACCCGTGGTTGCAGCGGGGTTATAACCGAGCAAAAAGAGCGCGGCGATAATTGCGCCATTGACGCCCGTGCCGCCAAATGCCTGGGCGGCGTTATAGCCCACCAGAATCACCAGGAAGGTGAACAGGCCTTTGCTGAACACCTTCATAAAATTCAGCGCATCGGGTAGCGTGCCCTGAGCATCTGCCGAAACGTGCATCACCGTGGCAATTAACGTCGCTATTCCCAGCAGCAGACCAGCGGCAATAAAACCGGGGATCAGCGGCGTGAAGATGGTGGCAAATTTGGCGAGAAATTGTTGCACGCCGGAGGTTTGTTTGGCTTTTAACTGACGTTTATTCTGAGCGGCGATTTCTGCGGCATCCTGTACCGGTGCTTCGCCCAGCAACTCGCTCATCGCTTTTGCGGCGCGATGCGCTTTACCTGGCCCAAAAACGACCTGGACCTGGTCGCTGGTCAAAATGACGCCCTTCACGCCTTCCAGCGTTTTGATATCGGGATCAACCAGTGAACTGTCATGTACACCCAGACGCAGGCGCGTCATACAGTTACCACAACTGGCGATATTTCCCGGTCCACCGACCCGGGTAAGAATGGTGTTCAGAAGTTCACTGCTGATCTCTTTGGCCATGGGTTATTCCTTGTCTAAAACCTGACGAATAAAGCCGCCGTGTTGATCCAGGCGTTTTTTAGCTTCTGCGGCATCGAGATTTTTCAGCACCATCACAATGGCCGTTTTACAGTTGCGCTCGCAGGCAACCAATGCCGCTTCCGCTTGCTCTGCGCTACATCCGGTAGCGTTTTTGACGATATTGACCTGGCGTACATGCAGTTTTTCATTGGTGGCGACCACATCGACCATCAGGTTGCCGAACACTTTGCCTGACTTAATCATCAGCCCGGTGGAGAGCATATTGAGCACCAGTTTCTGCGCCGTGCCTGCTTTCATTCGCGAAGAACCGGTAACCACTTCAGCCCCGACGACTGGCGTAATGGCAAACTCAGCGGTGGTGGAAACCGCGCTCCCCGGATTACAGGAAATTCCCACTGTACGGCAGCCGAGTTGGCGCGCGTATTCCAGCCCGGCAATCACATACGGTGTGCGTCCGCTGGCCGCAATACCAACCACCACATCCTGCGCGGTTAAGCCGATATTTTTCAGATCATTAACACCACCTTCCCGGCTATCTTCCGCGCCTTCCACCGCGTGCTGAATGGCATATTCGCCGCCAGCAATTAATCCAACTACCAGACCTGGCTTCACGCCGTAGGTCGGCGGACATTCGCTGGCATCCAGAATCCCCAGACGACCGGATGTTCCCGCACCGAGATAAATCAGACGCCCGCCGCCGCTTACCTGGGCGTGGATAACATCGATCGCTGCGGCGATATCCGGCAGTACGCGCTCAACGGCGAGTGGTACGGTTTTATCTTCATCGTTGATAATCCGGCACATTTCCAGCGTTGATACGCGGTCAATTTCAGCCGAAGCGGCGTTCGAGCCTTCGGTAATCATCTTTTCAAGTTGCATCGGTGGTGACCTTACTATTTACGATCAAATAATTGCAGATGTATGGAATCATATATCCCGAATTGACAGACTTAAAGGAATCATTGAGTCTACACTCGCAGAGTGTGAAGAGCGTCATAAGAACTTAAGCGGAATTTTTGCTGCCAGCCCAGGAGAGTGGAAGATGTTGTACCTGACGAAAATACGCAATGCGGAAAGTGAATTTACCGGGAACGAGCAAAAAATTGCTGACTTTCTGCGGGCCAACGTGAGTGAGCTGAAATCCGTCTCTTCGCGCAAGATGGCGAAACAGCTCGGCATCAGCCAGTCGAGTATTGTGAAGTTTGCCCAGAAGCTCGGCGCGCAAGGATTTACTGAATTGCGTATGGCGTTAATTGGCGAATACAGTGCCAGCCGGGAGAAAACGAATGCCACGGCGCTGCACCTGCACAGTTCGATTACCAGTGATGATTCGCTGGAAGTTATAGCCCGCAAACTGAATCGCGAAAAAGAGTTGGCGCTGGAGCAAACCTGCGCGTTGTTCGACTACGCGCGGCTGCAAAAAATTATTGAGGTCATCAGTAAAGCACCGTTTATCCAGATAACGGGCCTGGGTGGGTCGGCGCTGGTGGGGCGCGATCTTTCATTCAAACTGATGAAAATTGGTTATCGTGTGACCTGTGAAGCTGACACGCATGTACAAGCCACCGTTTCCCAGGCGCTGAAAAAAGGTGATGTACAAATCGCTATCTCTTACAGCGGCAGTAAAAAAGAGATTGTCTTGTGCGCCGAGGCAGCGCGAAAGCAGGGGGCAACGGTGATTGCCATTACCTCATTAACCGATTCCCCGCTGCGGCGGCTGGCGCATTACACCCTCGATACCGTTTCTGGCGAAACCGAATGGCGCAGCTCGTCGATGTCCACCCGCACGGCGCAAAATTCTGTTACCGATTTACTGTTTGTTGGCCTTGTGCAACTCAATGATGTGGAGTCATTGAAAATGATTGAGCGCAGCAGTGAGCTAACGCAACGCCTGAAATGATGCATAAAGCAGCGACTGGATTGAGATTTTCCTGAATTAGTGAGCTGATCCGCAGCAATATTTTGTTTATCCTGTATTTTCAGAGGGAATGGAGTGTAACGCTCTGTATTAACAAGGAGAGCATTAAAATGGGTAAACTCACGGGCAAGACAGCACTGATTACGGGCGCATTGCAGGGAATTGGCGAAGGAATTGCCAGAACTTTTGCGCGTCATGGCGCAAACCTAATCTTGCTGGATATCTCCCCTGAGATCGAAAAGCTGGCGGACGAACTGTGTGGTCGTGGTCATCGCTGTACGGCGGTTGTCGCCGATGTGCGTGACCCGGCGTCGGTCGCCGCAGCTATCAAGCGCGCTAAGGAAAAAGAAGGGCGCATTGATATTCTGGTGAATAACGCAGGCGTTTGTCGTCTGGGCAGTTTCCTCGATATGAGCGATGAAGATCGCGATTTCCATATTGATATCAATATAAAAGGCGTATGGAACGTCACGAAGGCGGTGCTGCCGGAGATGATTGCCCGCAAAGATGGCCGCATTGTGATGATGTCTTCAGTCACTGGCGATATGGTGGCCGATCCGGGCGAAACGGCGTACGCCTTAACGAAAGCGGCGATTGTTGGCCTGACTAAATCGCTGGCGGTGGAGTACGCGCAGTCTGGTATTCGCGTTAACGCCATCTGCCCGGGATACGTACGCACGCCAATGGCGGAAAGCATTGCCCGCCAGTCGAACCCGGAAGATCCAGAATCGGTGCTGACTGAAATGGCAAAAGCAATCCCGATGCGTCGCCTCGCCGATCCGCTGGAAGTCGGCGAACTGGCAGCCTTCCTCGCATCGGATGAATCAAGTTATTTAACCGGTACACAGAATGTGATTGATGGCGGCAGCACACTGCCGGAGACGGTCAGCGTCGGCATCTGATTCACCTCTTTTTCCTCCCTGCATTTGTGGGGAGGATTTCGTCTTATTCCCTTTTCAACTTCCAAATCACCAAACGGTATATAAAACCGTTACTCCTTTCACGTCCGTTATAAATATGATGGCTATTAGAAAGTCATTAAATTTATAAGGGTGCGCAATGGCCGTTAACTTACTGAAAAAGAACTCACTCGCGCTGGTCGCTTCTCTGCTGCTGGCGGGCCATGTACAGGCAACGGAACTGCTGAACAGTTCTTATGACGTCTCCCGCGAGCTGTTTGCCGCCCTGAATCCGCCGTTTGAGCAACAATGGGCAAAAGATAACGGCGGCGACAAACTGACGATAAAACAATCTCATGCCGGGTCATCAAAACAGGCGCTGGCGATTTTGCAGGGCTTAAAAGCAGACGTTGTCACTTATAACCAGGTGACCGACGTACAAATCCTGCATGACAAAGGCAAGCTGATCCCGGCCGACTGGCAGTCGCGCCTGCCGAATAATAGCTCGCCGTTCTACTCCACCATGGGCTTCCTGGTGCGTAAGGGCAACCCGAAGAATATCCACGACTGGAACGATCTGGTGCGCTCCGACGTGAAGCTGATATTCCCGAACCCGAAAACGTCGGGTAACGCGCGTTATACCTATCTGGCGGCATGGGGCGCAGCGGATAAAGCTGACGGTGGCGACAAAGCCAAAACCGAACAGTTTATGACCCAGTTCCTGAAAAACGTTGAAGTGTTCGATACTGGCGGTCGTGGCGCGACCACCACTTTTGCCGAGCGCGGCCTGGGCGATGTGCTGATCAGCTTCGAGTCGGAAGTGAACAACATCCGCAAACAGTATGAAGCGCAGGGCTTTGAAGTGGTGATTCCGAAAACCAACATTCTGGCGGAATTCCCGGTGGCGTGGGTCGATAAAAACGTGCAGGCCAACGGTACGGAAAAAGCAGCAAAAGCCTACCTGAACTGGCTCTACAGCCCGCAGGCGCAGACCATCATCACCGACTATTACTACCGCGTAAATAACCCGGAAGTCATGGACAAACTGAAAAACAAATTCCCGCAGACCGAGCTGTTCCGCGTGGAAGACAAATTTGGCTCCTGGCCGGAAGTGATGAAAACCCACTTCACCAGCGGCGGCGAGTTAGACAAGCTGTTAGCGGCGGGGCGTAATTAATGTTTGCAGTTTCATCAAGACGCGTGCTGCCGGGCTTTACCTTAAGCCTCGGCACCAGTCTGCTGTTTGTTTGCCTGATTTTGCTGCTGCCGCTCTCCGCGCTGGTGATGCAGCTCTCTGAGATGAGCTGGGCGCAGTACTGGGAGGTGATCACCAACCCGCAGGTGGTCGCAGCCTATAAAGTGACGCTGCTGTCGGCGTTTGTCGCGTCGATTTTTAACGGCGTTTTCGGTCTGCTGATGGCGTGGATCTTAACCCGCTATCGCTTTCCGGGCCGCACGCTGCTTGATGCGCTGATGGATTTACCCTTTGCGCTGCCAACGGCAGTCGCCGGTTTAACGCTGGCCTCGCTCTTTTCCGTGAACGGTTTTTACGGTGAATGGCTGGCGAAGTTTGATATCAAAGTCACCTATACCTGGCTGGGGATCGCGGTGGCGATGGCCTTTACCAGCATTCCGTTTGTGGTGCGTACCGTGCAGCCGGTGCTGGAAGAGTTAGGCCCGGAATATGAAGAAGCGGCAGAAACGCTTGGCGCAACGCGCTGGCAGAGTTTCTGCAAAGTGGTGCTGCCGGAACTTTCTCCGGCGCTGGTGGCGGGCGTGGCGTTGTCGTTTACCCGTAGTCTTGGTGAGTTTGGCGCGGTGATTTTCATCGCCGGGAACATTGCCTGGAAGACGGAAGTGACGTCGCTGATGATTTTTGTTCGCTTACAGGAGTTTGATTACCCGGCGGCGAGCGCGATTGCTTCGGTGATCCTCGCGGCATCCCTGCTGCTGCTGTTCTCAATTAACACTCTGCAAAGTCGCTTTGGTCGGCGTGTGGTAGGTCATTAATGGCGGAAGTGACACAATTGAAGCGTTATGACGCGCGCCCGATTAACTGGGGCAAATGGTTTCTGATTGGCATCGGGATGCTGGTTTCGGCGTTCATCCTGCTGGTGCCGATGATTTACATCTTCGTGCAGGCATTCAGCAAAGGGCTGATGCCAGTTTTACAGAATCTGGCCGATCCGGACATGCTGCACGCCATCTGGCTGACGGTGATGATTGCGCTGATTGCCGTGCCGGTGAACCTGGTGTTCGGCATTCTGCTGGCCTGGCTGGTGACGCGCTTTAACTTCCCCGGACGCCAGTTGCTGCTGACGCTGCTGGACATTCCGTTTGCCGTGTCGCCGGTGGTTGCTGGTCTGGTGTATCTGCTGTTCTACGGCTCTAACGGCCCGCTCGGTGGCTGGCTGGATGAGCATAACCTGCAAATTATGTTCTCCTGGCCGGGAATGGTGCTGGTCACCATCTTCGTGACCTGTCCGTTTGTGGTGCGCGAGCTGGTGCCGGTAATGTTAAGCCAGGGCAGCCAGGAAGACGAAGCAGCGATTTTGCTGGGCGCATCTGGCTGGCAGATGTTCCGTCGCGTCACGCTGCCGAACATCCGCTGGGCGCTGCTTTATGGCGTGGTGCTGACCAACGCCCGCGCGATTGGCGAGTTTGGTGCGGTGTCGGTAGTTTCCGGCTCGATTCGTGGCGAAACACTTTCGCTGCCGTTACAGATTGAATTGCTGGAGCAGGACTACAACACCGTCGGCTCCTTTACCGCCGCCGCGTTGTTGACGCTGATGGCGATTATCACCCTGTTTTTAAAGAGTATGTTGCAGTGGCGCCTGGAGAACCAGGAAAAACGCGCGCAGCAGGAGGAACATCATGAGCATTGAGATTGCCAATATTAAGAAGTCGTTTGGTCGCACCCAGGTGCTGAACGATATCTCACTGGATATTCCTTCTGGTCAGATGGTCGCGTTGCTTGGGCCGTCCGGTTCCGGGAAAACTACGCTGCTGCGCATTATCGCCGGGCTGGAGCATCAAACCAGTGGGCATATTCGCTTTCACGGTACCGACGTGAGCCGTCTGCACGCGCGGGACCGTAAAGTCGGTTTCGTGTTCCAGCATTACGCGCTGTTTCGCCATATGACGGTGTTTGACAATATCGCTTTTGGCCTGACGGTGTTGCCACGGCGTGAACGCCCGAATGCGGCGGCGATCAAAGCGAAAGTGACAAAATTGCTGGAGATGGTGCAGCTCGCGCATCTGGCGGATCGTTATCCGGCGCAGCTTTCCGGCGGCCAGAAACAGCGTGTGGCGCTTGCACGCGCGCTGGCTGTGGAACCGCAAATTTTGCTGCTTGATGAACCGTTTGGCGCGCTGGATGCGCAGGTGCGTAAAGAGCTGCGTCGCTGGCTGCGTCAGTTGCATGAAGAGCTGAAATTCACCAGTGTGTTCGTGACCCATGACCAGGAAGAAGCGACCGAAGTAGCCGATCGTGTAGTGGTGATGAGCCAGGGCAATATCGAGCAGGCTGATGCACCGGACCAGGTATGGCGCGAACCAGCGACCCGTTTTGTACTCGAATTTATGGGCGAAGTTAACCGCCTGCAGGGAACCATTCGCGGCGGGCAGTTCCATGTTGGCGCACATCGCTGGCCGCTGGGCTATACACCTGCGTATCAGGGGCCAGTGGATCTCTTCCTGCGTCCGTGGGAAGTGGATATCAGCCGCCGTACCAGCCTCGATTCGCCGCTGCCGGTACAGGTACTGGAAGCCAGCCCGAAAGGCCACTACACCCAATTAGTCGTGCAGCCGCTGGGGTGGTACAACGAAGCGCTGACGGTCGTGATGCACGGCGACGACGCCCCGCAACGTGGCGAGCGTTTATTCGTTGGTCTGCAACATGCGCGGCTGTATAACGGCGACGAGCGTATTGAAACCCGCGATGAGGAACTTGCTCTCGCACAAAGCGCCTGATAGGTTGAGTGAATGTTAAACGCCCGGAGGCGCTTCCCGCGATCCGGGCTTTTTAATGGCAAGGTTTGTAACCTGTAGGTCTGATAAGACGCGTAAGCGTCGCATCAGGCAACACCACGTATGGACAGAGATCGTGAGTACATTAGAACAAACAATAGGCAATACGCCTCTGGTGAAGTTGCAGCGAATGGGGCCGGATAACGGCAGTGAAGTGTGGTTAAAACTGGAAGGCAATAACCCGGCGGGATCGGTAAAAGACCGTGCAGCGCTTTCGATGATTGTCGAGGCGGAAAAGCGCGGCGAGATTAAACCGGGTGATGTGTTGATCGAAGCCACCAGTGGTAACACCGGCATTGCGCTGGCAATGATTGCCGCGCTTAAAGGCTATCGCATGAAATTGCTGATGCCCGACAACATGAGCCAGGAACGCCGTGCGGCAATGCGTGCCTACGGTGCGGAACTGATTCTGGTCACCAAAGAGCAGGGCATGGAAGGTGCGCGCGATCTGGCGCTGGAGATGGCCAATCGTGGTGAAGGAAAGCTGCTCGATCAGTTCAATAATCCCGATAACCCTTACGCCCATTACACCACTACCGGACCGGAAATCTGGCAGCAAACCGGCGGGCGCATTACCCATTTTGTCTCCAGCATGGGAACAACCGGCACTATCACCGGCGTGTCACGCTTTATGCGCGAACAATCCAAACCGGTGACGATTGTTGGCCTGCAGCCGGAAGAAGGCAGCAGTATTCCAGGCATTCGCCGCTGGCCTGCGAAATATCTGCCGGGGATTTTCAACGCTTCTCTGGTGGATGAGGTGCTGGATATTCATCAGAGCGATGCGGAAAACACCATGCGCGAACTGGCAGTGCGGGAAGGGATTTTCTGTGGCGTCAGCTCCGGCGGCGCGGTTGCCGGAGCACTGCGGGTGGCAAAAGCTAACCCTGGCGCGGTGGTGGTGGCGATCATCTGCGATCGTGGCGATCGCTACCTTTCTACCGGGGTGTTTGGGGAAGAGCATTTTAGCCAGGGGGCGGGGATTTAAGATTATTGCGCAGGCACCGTTTTATCCGTCTGCGCAATTAACGCATGTAAAAAAGGCTGTGCGTTCTCATCGCTCTTACCGGGCATCTTCACGATATACGGCTTCCCGGTAATCGATGACGACGAGGCCACCTTGTCAATAAACTGCTCGGCTGTATCAATGCGATTACGGGTATTGCCCAGCTTCAGTCGCAGATGAGAAACCGCTTCATCGCAGGTATGTTCATCACCGTTACGCACAAATATTAAATCCTTTTTCTGTGCTAATCCCTCCAGCATAGCGTTGATACGGGCTTCTTCATGGGCAGTTAACTTCGCATAAGCGGGGAGTGTCATTAGCAGCGTAACGACCAGACAAATGATTTTCTTCACTGAATTACCTTATCCTTGTTTTGTAATAGCCGATTTGACTGCCAGAATCAGGTAAAGTTTCGGTTGGAATACGATGAGGATCATCGGCAAGGAGAAAAAATTAAATGAGTAGTTTGTTGTTGTTTAACGATAAGAGCAGGGCACTGCAGGCGGATATCGTTGCCGTGCAGTCGCAGGTAGTGTACGGCAGCGTAGGCAACAGCATTGCGGTGCCTGCTATCAAACAGAACGGCCTGAATGTCTTTGCCGTGCCGACGGTATTGCTGAGCAATACGCCGCATTATGACACTTTCTACGGTGGTGCGATTCCGGATGAATGGTTTAGCGGTTATTTGCGTGCGCTTCAGGAGCGTGATGCGCTGCGCCAACTTCGAGCTGTAACCACGGGCTATATGGGAACGGCATCGCAAATCAAAATCCTTGCCGAGTGGCTGACTGCGCTACGCAAAGACCATCCTGACCTATTGATCATGGTCGATCCGGTGATTGGCGATATTGATAGCGGAATTTATGTCAAACCTGACCTTCCCGAGGCGTATCGACAATATTTACTGCCGCTGGCGCAGGGAATTACCCCCAATATCTTTGAGCTGGAAATCCTGACCGGTAAAAATTGCCGCGATCTCGACAGTGCCATTGCTGCCGCAAAAAGTCTGCTTTTAGACACATTAAAATGGGTGGTGGTTACCAGCGCCTCCGGTAACGAAGAAAATCAGGAGATGCAGGTGGTGGTGGTGAGTGCCGACAGCGTGAATGTCATTTCCCATTCACGGGTAAAAACCGACCTGAAAGGGACTGGCGACCTGTTTTGTGCTCAGCTTATCAGTGGTTTGCTGAAAGGGAAGGCGTTAAACGATGCGGTGCACCGCGCGGGGTTGCGCGTACTGGAAGTGATGCGCTATACCCAGCAGCATGAGAGCGATGAATTGATTTTGCCGCCGCTGGCGGAAGCATAAAAAAATGGCGCCGATGGGCGCCATTTTTCACTGCGGCAAGAATTACTTCTTGATGCGGATAACCGGGGTTTCACCCACGGTTACGCTACCGGACAGTTTGATCAGTTCTTTGATTTCGTCCATGTTGGAGATAACAACCGGAGTCAGGGTAGACTTGGCTTTCTCTTCCAGCAGCGGCAGATCAAATTCAATGACAGTATCGCCAACTTTCACGCGCTGACCTTCTTCAGCAATACGCTTGAAGCCTTCGCCTTTCAGTTCAACGGTGTCGATACCGAAGTGGACGAACAGTTCAACGCCGCTATCAGATTCGATAGAGAACGCGTGGTTGGTTTCAAAGATTTTACCAATGGTGCCGTCTACAGGCGCGACCATTTTGTTTCCAGTTGGTTTGATAGCAATGCCATCACCAACGATTTTTTCCGCAAAAACGACATCCGGCACGTCTTCGATATTGACGATCTCGCCAGAGAGCGGAGCAATGATCTCAATAGTTCCGGTATCCTTCTTGTCGTCGGAAACCAGAGATTTCAGTTTATCGAACAAACCCATGATCTTCTCCTAAGCAGTAAATTGGGCCGCATCTCGTGGATTAGCAGATTGTTTTTTCTTCAATGAACTTGTTAACCAGCGTCATTAACTCGTCCGTTGTCGGTTGAGCAAGAGCCTGCTCTGCTAACACCTTCGCATCTTCGAAGTTCGTGTTACGGATAATCTTCTTAATGCGCGGGATAGAAATGGCGCTCATAGAGAATTCGTCCAGACCCATCCCCAGCAACAGAAGTGTAGCACGTTCATCGCCAGCAAGCTCACCACACATGCCAGTCCATTTGCCTTCAGCATGAGAAGCATCAATAACTTGCTTGATCAAGTTCAGCACGGACGGTGACATTGGCTGGTAAAGGTGTGAAATCATATCATTACCACGGTCAACTGCCAGAGTGTACTGCGTTAAATCATTGGTGCCGATACTAAAGAAATCAACTTCTTTGGCTAAATGACGTGCAATTGTTGCGGCAGCCGGTGTTTCCACCATTACGCCGATTTCAATTGACTCGTCAAACGCTTTACCTTCGTCGCGCAGTTCCTGTTTGTAGATTTCGATCTCTTTGCGCAGTGCACGCACTTCTTCAACAGAGATGATCATCGGGAACATAATGCGCAATTTACCGAAAGCCGAGGCACGCAGGATAGCGCGGAGCTGATCGCGCAGGATCTCTTTACGATCCATCGCGATACGGATAGCGCGCCAGCCGAGGAACGGGTTCTCTTCTTTCGGGAAGTTCATGTATGGCAGCTCTTTGTCGCCGCCGATGTCCATGGTACGAACGATAACCGCCTGCGAGCCACACGCTTCAGCCACTGCTTTGTAAGCAGCAAACTGTTCTTCTTCAGTGGGCAGCGCGTCGCGGTCCATGAACAGGAACTCAGTACGATACAGACCAACGCCTTCAGCGCCGTTACGCTCTGCACCTTCAACGTCACGAACCGTACCAATGTTAGCGCACACTTCTACCTGGTGACCGTCCAGCGTAATAGCTGGCAGATCTTTCAGTTTAGCAAGCTCTGCTTTTTCAGAAGCCACTTGCTCCTGAACAGCGCGCATTTTATCAATAACTTCGTTGGTTGGATTGACGTAAACCTGATTATTTACGGCATCCAGAATCAGATAGTCGTCATTTTTCACCTGAGAGGTGACGCTACCGGTACCCACGATAGCAGGCAGTTCCAGAGAACGCGCCATGATAGAGGTGTGGGAAGTACGGCCACCCGCGTCGGTGATGAAACCCAGCACCTTCTTCAGGTTCAGCTGTGCGGTTTCGGACGGCGTCAGGTCAGCGGCAACCAGAATGACTTCATCCTGAATGGCGCTCAGGTCGATAATCTTCAGGCCCAGGATGTTGCGCAGCAGGCGCTTACCGATATCACGTACGTCAGCCGCACGTTCTTTCAGGTATTCATCATCCAGCTCTTCCAGGGCAGAAGCCTGACCTTCGATAACTTCATGAGCAGCTGCGTCAGCTGTCATGTGCTTATCTTTAATCAGGGCTATGATTTCCTGCTCCAGCTCCTCATCTTCGAGCAGCATAATATGCCCTTCAAAGATGGCTTCTTTTTCTTCACCGAACGTTTCACCAGCTTTCGTTTTGATCGTTTCCAGCTGGGCTGATGCCTTGGCACGACCGCTCAGAAAACGTTCAACTTCCTGATCAACCTGGTCGGCAGAAATTTTTTTCCGGTCAATGACAATTTCGTCTTCTTTCAGAAGCAGAGCTTTACCGAAAGCGATACCCGGGGATGCTAAAATGCCTGAAATCATAACCCTACCTTACTTGTGACTGATTTTTAAAAGAACCCGGGAAATTACTCGAGTTCCGCCATCAGTTTAACCAGATGTTCAACCGCTTTCTGCTCGTCTTCGCCTTCTGCGGAGATAGTCACAACGGTACCTTGAGTCAGGCCCAGAGTCTGCAGTTTAAACAGGCTTTTCGCGCTGGCGCTTTTGCCGTTGGAAGTCACAGTAATTTCAGAAGTGAAGCCCTTAGCTTCTTTTACAAACTGGGCAGCAGGGCGGGTGTGCAGACCGTTCGGAGCGGTAATGGTAACTTCTTGCTGGAACATTGTATTTCCCCAACTTATAGGTTTAGTGTTGTGGAACTAAAGTCTAGCCTGGCGGTTCGACTTTAGCCTGTATTGTTAGCGCCAGTTTTTAACAGACGCGACGCACGAAGAGCGCAATACAGTCCATTGCTGGCGGGTGTTGACCGCTGACGTTTCGTACGTCATTAAACATTATGCCGCTAAAGGAAGAATTGAACCAAATCATAAAATCGATTCAGCTTTGGCTTTTCCTGTAACGATTAATTTCGCGCATCAAAATAATTAGTCTGGTTAAATACCAGTTCCGACAGGCTGAATCAATGCCAGGAGGGGCGAAAGTTTGAAGCAGGCCACAAAAAAGCACCTGAAAAGGTGCTTTTTTACGCATTTTTAACAAGCTGGCATTACTGTTGCAGTTCTTTCTCAGTGAAGAGATCGGCAAACAATGCGGTGCTTAAATAACGCTCACCCGATGATGGTAGAATAACCACAATATTCTTGTTGGTAAAGCTTTCATCTTCTTGTAGTTTCAACGCCGCGGCAACAGCTGCTCCAGAAGAGATACCAGCAAGAATACCTTCTTCTTCCATCAGACGACGTGCGGTAGAAATGGCTTCTTCATTGGTGATGCCAATGACTTTGTCGACCAGCTTGAGATCGAGGTTAGCCGGGATAAAACCAGCGCCAATACCCTGAATTTTATGCGGGCCAGGTTTAATCTCTTCACCTGCCAGCGCCTGGGCGATAACTGGAGAATCGGTTGGCTCAACGGCGACAGAGATAAGATCGGTCTTGCCTTTGGTGCCTTTAATGTAGCGGCTGACGCCAGTCAGCGTACCGCCAGTCCCAACGCCAGCAATAAATACATCAACCTGACCGTCGGTATCTTCCCAGATCTCCGGACCGGTGGTTTTTTCGTGAATTTCAGGGTTTGCCGGATTGCTGAATTGTTGCAGCAGCAGGTATTTCTCTGGATTGCTGGCGACAATTTCTTCTGCTTTTTGGATTGCGCCTTTCATGCCTTTAGCACCTTCGGTCAGCACCAGGTTTGCACCTAACGCTTTCAGCAGCTTGCGGCGTTCAATACTCATGGTTTCTGGCATGGTCAGGGTAAGTTTGTAACCGCGAGCGGCAGCGACATAGGCCAGTGCAATCCCGGTATTACCGCTGGTTGGTTCAACCAGTTCAACGCCTGGTTTCAGCACGCCGCGCTTTTCGGCATCCCAAATCATGTTGGCACCGATACGGCACTTAACGCTGAAGCTGGGGTTACGAGATTCCACCTTCGCCAGAATGCGTCCGTTACCGATGCGATTCAGGCGAACCAGCGGCGTGTGACCGATAGTCAGCGAGTTATCTTCAAAAATCTTACTCATGGCCTGTCCTTAACTGTATGAAATTGGGATACAACAGGTAGCATACCCGCTCAGAGAATATGCGGAAGTAAGGATTTAGCATATCTATATGCAGAAGGGAAATAATGACATGCAAGATGGAATAAGGGGCGGCATAAGCCACCCCTGTTTCACACAAGCGGTTTACAAAATAACCGGTAGATTGTTACCGCCACATGGCGTGTTTATCGCGATAGCAATCGACCCACATCGCCGTCGCACCACAAACGGCAACGGGCATGATGAACAGATTAAGCAACGGGATCATCGTAAACAGGCTGGTTAAAGCACCAAACTGCATATTGGTGATTTTGCGTGTGCGCAGGGCGGTGCGCATCTCTTTAAACGGCACTTTGTGGTTATCGAAGGGGTAATCGCAATACTGGATGGCTAACATCCAGGCGCTAAACAGGAACCATAGTACCGGCGCGACGGTTTGCCCAATACCAGGGATGAAGTAAAGAATTAGCAATACAATTGCGCGCGGCAGATACCAGGCAAATTTTTGCCATTCGCGTTTCATGATTCGCGGCACATCTTTCATGATACCGAAAATCCCGGTATCTGGCGGTGTAGCGCCAGTCAATCGTGCTTCCAGTTGTTCAGCCAATAAACCATTGAACGGAGCGGCAATCCAGTTAGCAATCGTTGAGAAGAAATAGCCAAACACTAACAGCACAGAGATGACAGCCAGAGGCCACAACAGATAGCTCAGCCATTGTAACCAGTCCGGAACATAACTCATGAGCGTCGGGATCCAGACATCGAGCTGCGTAAATAGCCACCAGAATGCGCCCCCCATCAACAAAATATTGACCAGCAGCGGTAAAATAACGAAACGCCGAATCCCAGGTTGCGAGACGAGCTTCCAGCCTTGCGCAAAATAGTAAAAACCGCTGCGTGGGGCAGATGTGAATGATGAAACCATAATCAGGATGAGCTCCTTTTGACCAATCCCAGGAAAATTCTGCGTATTTTACCGGGTAATTGCGCAATGGACAGTTAGGATATGTTCGAAAAAACAGCAAAAAGCACGATTTCATCTATCTTTGTGCTGTGAAAGTTAATAGTGCACTTGCACTTGAGGTAATCGGCAAATACTCTTAGTGAGTAAATGTTTGCCGTGGTGGCAAGGTGTTAGAACAACAGAGAATATAATGATGCAGGATTTGCGTCTGATATTAATCATTGTTGGCGCGATCGCCATAATCGCTTTACTGGTACATGGTTTCTGGACCAGCCGTAAAGAACGATCTTCTATGTTCCGCGATCGGCCATTAAAACGAATGAAGTCAAAACGTGACGACGATTCTTATGACGAGGATGTCGAAGATGATGAGGGCGTTGGTGAGGTTCGAGTTCACCGCGTGAATCATGCCCCGGCTAACGCCCAGGAGCATGAGGCTGCTCGTCCGTCGCCGCAACACCAGTACCAACCGCCTTATGCGTCTGCGCAGCCGCGTCAACCGGTCCAGCAGCCGCCTGAAGCTCAGGTACCGCCGCAACATGCTCCGCGTCCAGCGCAGCCGGTGCAGCAACCCGTGCAGCAGCCTGCCTATCAGCCGCAGCCTGAACAGCCGTTGCAGCAGCCAGTTTCGCCACAGGTCGCATCAGCGCCGCAGCCAGTGCATTCAGCACCGCAACCGGCACAACAGGCTTTCCAGCCTGCAGAGCCTGTAGCGGCACCACAGCCTGAGCCTGTAGCGGAACCGGCTCCAGTTATGGATAAACCGAAGCGCAAAGAAGCGGTGATTATCATGAACGTCGCGGCGCATCACGGTAGCGAGTTAAACGGTGAACTGCTTCTTAACAGCATTCAACAAGCGGGCTTCATTTTTGGCGATATGAATATTTACCATCGTCATCTTAGCCCGGATGGCAGCGGCCCGGCGTTATTTAGCCTGGCGAATATGGTGAAACCGGGAACCTTTGATCCTGAAATGAAGGATTTCACTACTCCGGGTGTCACTATCTTTATGCAGGTACCGTCTTACGGTGACGAGCTGCAGAACTTCAAGCTGATGCTGCAATCTGCGCAGCATATTGCCGATGAAGTGGGCGGTGTAGTGCTTGACGATCAGCGCCGTATGATGACTCCGCAGAAATTGCGCGAGTACCAGGACATCATCCGCGAAGTCAAAGACGCCAACGCCTGATACACTTAAGGCAAATTAACTCCTTTTCGAACCCCCGCTTGTCGGGGGTTTTTAGCATTGATGGTGCGATATGGAATCAATCGAACAACAACTGACAGAACTGCGAACGACGCTTCGCCATCATGAATATCTTTATCATGTGATGGATGCGCCGGAAATTCCCGACGCGGAATACGACAGGTTGATGCGCGAACTGCGCGAGCTGGAAACCAAACATCCAGAACTGATTACGCCTGATTCGCCTACCCAACGTGTAGGTGCTGCGCCGCTGGCGGCTTTCAGCCAGATCCGCCATGAAGTGCCAATGCTGTCGCTGGATAACGTTTTTGATGAAGAAAGCTTTCTTGCCTTCAACAAACGAGTGCAGGACCGTCTGAAAAGCAACGAGAAAGTCACCTGGTGCTGTGAGCTGAAGCTGGATGGTCTTGCCGTCAGTATTCTGTATGAAAATGGTGTTTTAGTCAGTGCCGCGACCCGTGGCGATGGCACCACCGGGGAAGATATCACGTCTAATGTGCGTACTATTCGCGCCATTCCGCTGAAGCTACACGGAGAGAATATCCCGGCGCGTCTGGAAGTGCGTGGTGAAGTGTTCCTGCCGCAGGCGGGGTTCGAAAAGATTAACGAAGATGCGCGACGCACGGGCGGGAAAGTGTTTGCTAACCCACGTAATGCGGCAGCTGGTTCACTGCGTCAGCTTGATCCGCGTATTACAGCGAAGCGACCGCTCACTTTTTTCTGCTACGGCGTTGGTGTTCTGGAAGGTGGCGAGCTGCCGGATACTCATCTTGGCCGCTTACTGCAATTTAAAAAGTGGGGGTTGCCGGTCAGCGATCGGGTAACGCTTTGTGAATCGGCGGAAGAAGTGCTGGCGTTCTATCACAAAGTGGAAGAAGACCGCCCGACGCTGGGCTTTGATATCGACGGCGTGGTGATTAAAGTCAACTCACTGGCACAGCAGGAGCAGCTTGGCTTTGTCGCGCGTGCCCCGCGCTGGGCGGTAGCGTTTAAATTCCCGGCGCAGGAACAGATGACCTTTGTGCGTGACGTCGAGTTTCAGGTTGGGCGTACTGGCGCGATTACGCCTGTTGCGCGTCTGGAACCTGTCCATGTTGCTGGCGTGCTGGTGAGTAACGCAACCTTACACAATGCGGATGAAATCGAACGTCTTGGTTTACGCATTGGCGATAAAGTGGTGATTCGCCGCGCTGGCGACGTGATCCCGCAGGTGGTTAACGTCGTGCTTTCTGAACGCCCGGAAGATACCCGTGAGGTTGTATTCCCGACGCATTGTCCGGTATGTGGTTCTGACGTTGAGCGTGTGGAAGGTGAAGCGGTTGCCCGCTGTACCGGTGGCCTGATTTGCGGTGCGCAGCGTAAAGAGTCGCTGAAACACTTTGTTTCCCGCCGTGCGATGGATGTTGACGGAATGGGCGACAAAATCATCGATCAGCTGGTTGAAAAAGAATATGTCCACACTCCGGCGGATCTGTTCAAACTCACCGCAGGCAAACTGACCGGACTGGAGCGTATGGGGCCAAAATCGGCACAAAACGTGGTTAACGCGCTGGAAAAAGCGAAAGAAACCACCTTTGCTCGCTTCCTCTATGCACTTGGCATCCGTGAAGTCGGCGAGGCCACCGCAGCAGGTCTGGCGGCATATTTCGGCACGCTGGAAGCGCTGGAAGCCGCTTCGATTGAAGAGCTGCAAAAGGTACCTGATGTTGGTATTGTCGTTGCCTCCCACGTTCACAACTTCTTTGCCGAAGAAAGCAACCGCAATGTCATCAGCGCGCTGTTGGCGGAAGGTGTTCACTGGCCTGAGCCGATCGTTATCAATGCGGAAGAGATTGACAGTCCGTTTGCTGGTAAAACCGTGGTGCTTACGGGCAGCTTAAGCCAGATGTCGCGTGATGACGCTAAAGCTCGACTGGTCGAACTGGGGGCGAAAGTCGCGGGCAGCGTGTCGAAGAAAACCGATCTGGTGATAGCGGGTGAAGCTGCAGGATCTAAACTGGCGAAGGCGCAGGAACTGGGCATTGAAGTCATCGACGAAGCGGAAATGCTGCGTTTGCTGGGTAGCTGAGATGGAAAAAGAGCAGCTGATTGAAATAGCCAATACGATAATGCCGTTTGGCAAATACAAAGGGCGTCGCTTAATCGACCTGCCGGAGGAGTATCTTCTGTGGTTTGCCCGCAAAGATGAGTTCCCGGCAGGGAAGCTCGGTGAGCTAATGCAAATCACGCTGCTGATTAAAACCGAGGGGCTGACGCAACTGGTCCAGCCCCTGAAACGCACACTTTAAGCTTTATCGGCGCTGCTTTCCTGCTGCGCCTGTAACTGTTCGGTCTGGCGTTTGTATCGACGCGCCAGCACCGCACAGACCATCAATTGGATCTGATGGAAAATCATCAGAGGCAGCACCATCATACCGATCACCGATGTGGGGAAAAGAATGTTTGCCATCGGGATGCCATTTGCCAGACTCTTTTTCGAACCACAAAAGACGATAGTAATTTCATCTGCCTTATTGAAGCCCAGTCGGCGTGCCATAAAGACGTTAACTACAATCACGATAGCCAGAAGAACGCAACTGACCACCACGATAAACAGCAATGATCCCCAGCCAACTTTGTGCCAGATACCGTTAACGACGGCTTCGCTGAATGCCGTATAAACCACCAACAGAATGGACGTCTGGTCAGTTTTCGCAATCCATTTTTTATTACGCGACACCCAGTCACCAATCCACGGCCGGGAAAGATGCCCCAACACAAATGGCAGCAACAGTTGCAGCATAATTTTACCGACCTGCTCAAGGCTCCCCCCTGCACCGTGAACATTCATCACCAGACCAACCAGCAATGGTGAAAGGAAAATCCCCAGCAGGCTGGATGCTGACGCAGAACAAACCGCCGCCGCGACGTTACCGCCCGCCATTGACGTGAAGGCGATTGCAGACTGCACGGTAGCAGGAAGAATGCACAAGTAGAGAAAACCGGAATAGAGCATCGGGTCGACATTTACCGGTTTCCACCAGGCAAACAGCACGCCCAAAATTGGGAACAGCACGAAGGTGCTACACATCACCCATAAATGCAGTCGCCAATGACCACCGCCTGCAATAATGGCTTCTCGCGATAACTTCGCGCCGTGCATAAAGAACAGCAGAGCAATGGCTGCGGTAGTCAGATTTTCAAAGAAGGGAACGAAATCGCCCCTGGCCGGAAAGAAAGAGGCCAGCAACACCACCGTGATCAGGGTTAAGGTGAAAGGATCGAGGATACGAAAAAGTTTCATAAAGACTCCAGATGATCGATGGTTCTATTGTGCTTCTTCCAGTTTGAGAAATAAAATTGATTTATTGCATCCATTCATGAAGAAAACAGATGAATTATTCTTTAAAACAATTAAAGGTTTTCGTCACAGTAGCGCAGGAGAAAAGTTTTAGTCGTGCAGGAGAGCGTATCGGCCTGAGCCAGTCGGCAGTGAGTCACAGTGTGAAGGAGCTGGAAAATCATACTGGTGTTCGCCTGCTGGACAGAACCACGCGTGAAGTGGTGCTTACAGATGCAGGGCAGCAGTTGGCTTTGCGTCTTGAGCGACTGCTGGATGAACTTAACAGCACGTTGCGCGATACCGGGCGTATGGGGCAACAACTGAGCGGAAAAGTTCGGGTCGCTGCCAGCCAGACCATTTCCGCGCATCTTATTCCGCAATGCATTGCTGAAAGCCATCGCCGCTATCCCGATATTCAGTTTGTCCTGCACGATCGTCCGCAGCAGTGGGTGATGGAAAGTATTCGCCAGGGAGATGTCGATTTTGGCATCGTCATCGATCCAGGCCCAGTGGGCGATCTGCAATGTGAAGCGATTCTTTCCGAGCCTTTCTTTCTGCTTTGCCATCGCGATAGCGCTTTGGCCGTGGAAGATTATGTACCCTGGCAGGCATTACAGGGAGCGAAATTGGTGTTGCAGGATTACGCGTCAGGCAGCCGACCGCTGATTGATGCAGCACTGGCGCGCAACGGTATTCAGGCGAATATTGTGCAGGAGATTGGACATCCGGCGACGCTGTTCCCGATGGTAGCCGCAGGCATCGGCATCAGTATTCTTCCCGCACTGGCGCTACCATTGCCTGAAGGTAGCCCACTGGTGGTAAAGCGCATTACGCCGGTGGTTGAACGCCAGTTGATGCTGGTGCGCAGGAAGAACCGTTCACTTTCCACCGCCGCACAAGCGTTATGGGACGTGGTACGAGGCCAGGGCCGTGCGCTAATGGCTGGGCGGGAAGGGGATCCGCTGTATCAGATATAGAGCTATTCATACTGCCGGGAGTTCCGGCAGTAATCAATCAGAAGTTAAATTTGATGGAGTAGATTATTGCATCCTGGTAAAAATCTTCGCCCAGTTTGTCATCCGCATAACGATACTGAATCCCTGTGGTGATGTGTGAAGTTACATTCCACCAAAGTGCGACGGCACCGTTCAGACCTTCTTTGCCGCCATTACCTGCCGCGTAGGTGGCATCACGATCAAACTCGTATTCGTTCCAGTTGGTGAGGGTGAATTTCTCACTGCCCAGCATAAAGCTGTAACCTGCAACCCAACCGGCGACATAACCGTTATCGCCGGTATAATAGGTTTGGTCTGTATAGCGTTTTGCAAAGAACGGTTTGAACCACCAACCGCTGCCGGTGAAATTGTAGCCGATCCCGTAAAGGAACATATCGTCATGGAAATTCACACGATTCGCAGAACCGTAGGTGCCATACGCATGCAAGTAGAGATTAAATCCGGTGTCACCCAGGTAAATACGGTTGGTATTTTTAAATGTATAACGCTGCTCGCTACCCGGTTTATCATGACGATCATTATAAAAGTTTTCCCAGTCGAAGAACCCGTACATTTCTCCCCAACTAAAGTTAGCGCCGCCTTCCAGTTCCAGATATCCAAAATCATCTTTGTGTGATTTGGTCGACGATTTCTCAGTGGTTCTGCTAGTCCAGTCAAGATAATGAATACCTATATCAGCAAAACCGCCTTTAAATTCTGCATGGGATACTGCTGGTATCGCCAATACAGAAGAGAGTGTCAGAGTAAAAAGATGTTTTTTCATAGCATAATTCCCTATGCCGATCGTTATTAGTTGATTGCTTAATAAAAAGGTTGATTAAAAGCGGCTTATTGTTAATGCAATGGAAAGGAGAGTACCAATACAGTTTTTTCCGCCTATTAATAGTGAAAAAATATAAATATATCGATATCGAATAACTATCGGATACATGAAAAAAGTGTATTGGTATGAGGTAGGGCAATCTCGTTATAAAAAGGCGTTAGATTCCACCCTACAAAAAAAGGATATATATGTATCAGGCTCAGTTTTCTCATAACCCACTGTATTGCGTAGATATTATCAAGACTTATAAACCTGATTTCACGCCACGAGTGGCCTTTATTTTAGGTTCCGGGCTGGGCGCGCTGGCCGATCAGATTGAGAACGCGGTCGCAATTTCCTACGAAAAGCTGCCTGGGTTCCCGGTAAGTACCGTACATGGCCATGCGGGTGAGCTGGTGCTGGGTTATCTCCAGGGGGTGCCAGTGGCGTGCATGAAAGGTCGCGGACATTTCTACGAAGGTCGTGGGATGACCATCATGACGGATGCAATCCGTACCTTTAAGTTGCTGGGCTGCGAGTTGCTGTTCTGCACTAATGCGGCTGGCTCACTGCGTCCTGAAGTGGGGGCCGGCAGTCTGGTCGCATTGAAAGATCACATCAACACCATGCCGGGAACGCCGATGGTGGGTCTTAATGATGAACGTTTTGGTGAGCGCTTCTTCTCGCTGGCGAATGCCTACGATGCGGAATACCGCGCACTGTTACAAAAAGTGGCGAAAGAAGAGGGGTTCCCTCTGACGGAGGGCGTGTTCGTCTCATATCCGGGGCCGAATTTCGAGACTGCGGCGGAAATTCGCATGATGCAAATTATTGGTGGGGATGTTGTTGGTATGTCTGTGGTGCCTGAGGTTATTTCAGCTCGCCATTGCGAACTTAAAGTCGTTGCGGTCTCTGCGATTACCAACATGGCGGAAGGTCTGAGTGACGTGAAGCTTTCTCATGCCCAAACGCTGGCAGCAGCGGAACTCTCAAAGCAAAACTTTATTAATCTTATTTGCGGCTTTCTGCGCAAAATTGCCTGAGTAAAACAACAATAAACGGCCTCACTGAGTGAGGCCATATGATGCGACAAGGAAACGATTATGAGCATCGCTTTGCGCTTAAAGGTAATGTCCTTTTTGCAATATTTTATCTGGGGGAGCTGGCTGGTTACCCTCGGTTCTTACATGATTAATACCCTTCATTTCACCGGCGCTAATGTTGGCATGGTTTACAGTTCCAAAGGGATCGCCGCGATTATTATGCCTGGTATAATGGGGATCATCGCAGACAAATGGCTGCGTGCAGAACGTGCATACATGCTGTGTCACCTGGTGTGTGCGGGCGTACTTTTTTATGCGGCATCCGTAACTGATCCGGATATGATGTTTTGGGTGATGTTAGTCAATGCGATGGCGTTTATGCCGACTATTGCGTTATCGAACAGCGTCTCTTATTCCTGTCTTGCCCAGGCAGGGCTTGACCCGGTGACCGCTTTCCCGCCCATTCGCGTTTTTGGTACGGTGGGGTTCATTGTCGCCATGTGGGCAGTAAGCCTGCTGCATCTGGAATTGAGTAGTCTGCAACTGTATATCGCGTCCGGTGCGTCATTGCTGCTGTCGGCTTATGCGCTGACTTTGCCGAAGATTCCGGTTGCGGAGAAAAAAGCGACTACATCGCTTGCCAGCAAGCTGGGCCTGGATGCCTTCGTGCTGTTTAAAAATCCACGCATGGCTATCTTTTTCCTCTTCGCCATGATGCTGGGTGCGGTGCTGCAAATTACCAACGTTTTTGGCAACCCGTTCCTGCATGATTTCGCCCGTAATCCTGAGTTTGCTGATAGCTTCGTGGTGAAATACCCGTCCATTTTACTGTCAGTTTCACAGATGGCTGAAGTCGGTTTCATTCTGACGATACCGTTCTTTTTGAAGCGTTTCGGTATTAAAACCGTCATGCTGATGAGTATGGTGGCGTGGACGCTGCGCTTTGGCTTCTTTGCCTATGGCGACCCATCACCAACCGGGTTTATTTTGTTGCTGCTGTCGATGATTGTTTACGGTTGTGCATTCGATTTCTTCAATATTTCTGGTTCGGTCTTTGTCGAACAGGAAGTTGATTCCAGCATTCGTGCCAGCGCCCAGGGCCTTTTTATGACGATGGTAAATGGCGTCGGCGCATGGGTTGGCTCGATTCTGAGCGGTATGGCAGTGGATTACTTCTCGGTGGATGGCGTAAAAGATTGGCATACCATTTGGCTGATGTTTGCAGGGTATGCTCTTTTCCTCGCAGTGATATTTTTCTTTGGGTTTAAATATAACCATGACCCTGAAAAGATAACGCATCGTTCAGTTACACATTAAAAGGATTCGCAGCTCTGTTCCTTGGGGCTGCTTTTATGATAAAGGTTAATTAGTGAAAGATATTTTATTTTCTTCTGGCGTTGGTTTTGGCATTGGTGCTTTGTTTACAATCGTGCGATTACCTATTCCTGTTCCAAATGTATTGCCGGGTATATTATCCATCGTGTTTATGTATGTCGGATATCTGGTGGTGAAATACTTTATGCCATGATAATTTAATACGATATATTTTTTTATATGGAGCACTTAATTATGGAACGCGTATATAGAACAGATCTTAAGTTGCTCCGTTATTTTCTTGCCGTAGCGGAAGAGTTGCATTTTGGTCGCGCAGCAGCGCGTTTAAATATGTCTCAGCCTCCGCTCAGTATTCATATTAAAGAGCTGGAAAATCAACTCGGCACGCAGCTTTTTATTCGCCATTCGCGCAGCGTCGTACTGACACACGCGGGCAAAATCTTGATGGAAGAATCGCGTCGATTGCTGGTGAATGCAAATAATGTATTGGCTCGGGTTGAACAAATAGGTCGGGGAGAAGCAGGGCGGATTGAACTCGGGGTTGTGGGAACGGCAATGTGGGGACGGATGCGCCCGGTTATGCGGCGATTCCTTAGAGAAAACCCTAACGTTGAAGTTCTGTTTCGCGAAAAGATGCCCGCGATGCAAATGGCCTTGCTGGAACGCCGCGAACTTGATGCCGGGATCTGGCGAATGGCGACAGAACCACCGACTGGTTTTACCAGCTTACGGTTGCATGAATCGGCGTTTCTGGTGGCGATGCCTGAAGAGCATCATCTCTCATCATTTTCCACCGTCCCGCTGGAAGCGCTACGTGACGAGTATTTCGTTACAATGCCGCCCGTGTACACTGACTGGGATTTTTTGCAGCGAGTTTGCCAGCAGGTGGGATTTTCACCGGTTGTTATTCGCGAAGTTAATGAACCGCAAACGGTACTCGCCATGGTCAGTATGGGTATTGGTATCACATTGATAGCGGACAGCTACGCGCAGATGAACTGGCCAGGTGTCATATTCCGTCCGCTCAAAGAACGCATCCCGGCAGACTTATATATTGTTTATGAAACGCAGCAGGTGACGCCCGCACTGGTTAAACTGCTGGCGGCGTTGGCGCAGTAGATGAGAGGCACGGGAACTGCCGGACATAGTTGGTCTGATAAGCGAAGCGCATCAGGCAATTTCGCAAATTGCAGATAGCAAAAAAGCGCCTTTAGGGCGCTTTTTTACATTGGTGGGTCGTGCAGGATTCGAACCTGCGACCAATTGATTAAAAGTCAACTGCTCTACCAACTGAGCTAACGACCCGAAGTGGTGGGTGATGACGGGATCGAACCGCCGACCCCCTCCTTGTAAGGGAGGTGCTCTCCCAGCTGAGCTAATCACCCACTTCGGTACTTCACATTTTTACAAGAAATCTAGCTGGCGAGAAAGTGGTGGGTGATGACGGGATCGAACCGCCGACCCCCTCCTTGTAAGGGAGGTGCTCTCCCAGCTGAGCTAATCACCCACTTCTCAATTTCTTGCTACACGGCGGAGACTACATAAAGTAGTTGGTGGGTGATGACGGGATCGAACCGCCGACCCCCTCCTTGTAAGGGAGGTGCTCTCCCAGCTGAGCTAATCACCCCCGCTGTGTGGAGTCGCATTATAGGGAGAGTTCAAAATGAGTCAACGCATTTTCTAAAGAAATTGTTCGTTCGTCGTAAATTTAAGCAAGATGATCGCAAAACAGACCGTGTTGCGCAATTTGTCAACGAAAACAATAATGCGTAAGGTTGCAACCCGAACTACATTGAGGAATCAGGCGGGAGTGATAGAATATCGCCCACTCAATTTTTCCAGGATTTGCCGGTTGTCGGCATCTTTCTAAACGTAAGGCCATTTCATGAAAATCAAAACTCGCTTCGCGCCAAGCCCAACAGGCTATCTGCACGTTGGCGGCGCGCGTACTGCTCTTTACTCCTGGCTTTTTGCACGTAACCACGGCGGTGAGTTCGTGCTGCGTATTGAAGACACCGATCTTGAGCGTTCCACGCCGGAAGCTATCGAAGCCATTATGGATGGCATGAACTGGCTGAGCCTGGAGTGGGATGAAGGTCCGTACTACCAGACCAAACGTTTTGATCGCTACAACGCGGTGATCGATCAGATGCTGGAAGAGGGCACAGCTTATAAATGCTATTGCTCTAAAGAGCGCCTGGAAGCGCTGCGCGAAGAGCAAATGGCGAAAGGTGAGAAGCCGCGTTATGACGGTCGCTGCCGCCACAGCCATGAGCATCATGCTGATGATGAACCGTGCGTTGTACGTTTTGCTAACCCGCAGGAAGGTTCTGTTGTTTTTGACGATCAGATCCGTGGCCCGATTGAGTTCAGCAACCAGGAGTTGGATGATCTGATCATTCGCCGTACCGATGGTTCCCCAACCTATAACTTCTGTGTGGTTGTTGATGACTGGGATATGGAAATCACCCATGTTATCCGTGGCGAAGACCATATCAACAACACGCCGCGCCAGATCAACATTCTTAAAGCCCTGAAAGCGCCGGTACCGGTTTACGCGCACGTTTCTATGATCAACGGCGATGACGGTAAAAAACTGTCCAAACGTCACGGGGCGGTCAGCGTAATGCAGTATCGTGATGATGGTTATCTGCCAGAAGCACTGCTGAACTATCTGGTGCGTCTGGGCTGGTCCCACGGCGATCAGGAAATCTTCACTCGTGAAGAGATGATTAAATACTTCACTCTGAATGCCGTCAGCAAATCTGCCAGTGCGTTCAACACCGACAAGCTGCTGTGGCTGAACCATCACTACATTAACGCGCTGCCGCCGGAGTATGTTGCTACTCACTTACAGTGGCACATTGAGCAGGAAAATATCGATACCCGTAACGGCCCGCAGCTGGCTGATCTGGTGAAACTACTGGGTGAACGCTGCAAGACGCTGAAAGAGATGGCACAGAGTTGCCGTTATTTCTACGAAGATTTTGCTGAGTTCGATGCCGACGCCGCGAAAAAACATCTGCGTCCAGTAGCGCGTCAGCCGCTGGAAGTAGTTCGTGACAAACTGGCCGCGATTACTGACTGGACCGCTGAAAACGTTCATCACGCTATTCAGGCGACGGCGGATGAGCTGGAAGTGGGTATGGGTAAAGTTGGTATGCCGCTGCGTGTCGCCGTAACCGGTGCGGGGCAGTCTCCGGCGCTGGATGTTACCGTTCACGCAATCGGTAAGACCCGCAGTATCGAGCGTATCAACAAAGCGCTGGCTTTTATTGCTGAACGCGAAAATCAGCAGTAATTAGCGCATAAAAGATAAACGGCAGGAGAGATACCCCTGCCGTTTTTTATTTATCCGGTGCGCCGTAAAACCCCGTCCTTCAGGGCGGGGATATAAGGCGCGGTTTTCCACCTGACCAGGTGTTTGCTGTTGTTCAATGTATTGGCGGATGACGGATATTGGCGCACCTCCGCAGCTACTGGCAAAATAGCCAGGACTCCACAAAACGCCTTTGTAGTA